>CBDUUU010000057.1:0-5814 GCA_965370485.1 uncultured bacterium | reverse complement strand
CCCCTGTAACTCTATAGCGTTCCAATTTATAATAAGCCATCAGAAGCTCGTTTTCTATTTTCTGCGCGATATCTTTATACATCCCCTTATATGAATCATTGAGTCTGTAGTGAAGAGTCTCGAGGTCTCTCTGCGGGAAAACAATTTTTTTGCCCTCTATTGTGGAATCAGGGTAATGCTCTCTTATATACTGCCTTGTTCTCCTTATGGAGATTTCGTGAAGGATATCGTTTAGCATGCCTGGGGCATCTTTTTTATCCATTTCCTTGAAGTAATCACCAAGGTCATAGATGCCATCCTTTATAAATATTCTTCTGTTGTTTCTTGAAATGAGCATCAACTGATAATAAAGATCCCAGACGGTATTATTAATGGGGGTAGCAGTGAGCAGCAGGACTTTAGGCACATTGGCGGAAGTGGTTGCCTTTTCAATAAGCGTAAAGAGTTTCTCATACCTATTGGAAACGGGAGACCTAAAATTGTGGGACTCGTCAATAACAATAAGTGCGATTTCTGATAACTTATACACTTTATCAAAATCAAAATCCTCGCGCCCAAGACTCTCCTGGGTAATAATATTTTCAGAAAGCCCGATGTCTTTTAGCTCAGTCACCCATAGACTCTCTCTTAACTGAGCAGGACAAATAACCAGAAAGTTCTTCCTCCTGAAGAAGCCAAATTCCTCTATAACTCTTTTGGCAATCCAGGTCTTTCCCAGCCCTACAGAGTCAGCAACTAAGACACCGTTATACCTCCTCAACCTGGAAAATACCCGCTTTACAGCATCTTCCTGGAACTCTGCCAGCTCAACCTTTGTCTGAAGAAAATCCTCTCTTTTTGATTCAATATCACTAAGAATGTCCTCCTTTTGCAACTCGTAAAGGCTTTTTATATAGATATCATACGGAATGCGAGGATTACCAAACTTGCTTTCTTCAAGAATTTTAATTAAGGTCTCTTTAAAATTTTGCGCCTGACTCCAGAACTTTTCAAACCACTCCCTCCGCACATACTCTGCATACACATCGGATAAAACTGCGTTTAACTCTGTATTTGAGGTAAGCCCTGAATGGGTGAAGTTGGAAGACCCAACGATGACTAATTTGTCAAAAATGTACGCCTTTCCATGCAAGAATTTGCCGGTAAAAAGACGAACCTGCACACAGTCCTGCTTCAATAGATTGATTAGAGTCGCTGCTGTCTCTCTTTTTTCTCTGCTAAAATCTTAAAGCTCGATGTCCTCCCTAATTTTTGAAGTGTAAAAAGTGCCGAAATCAATAATATCATCCTTATCATCCTTCTCAGGAACCTTTCCTAAAAGCAATCTGAAATGCCTGACATCCCGGAGGGAATCTTTTATCAACTGAAATCCGCCGATATTAAAATATCCGCTTGCGATGTCTATTATTTTTTGCTCTTTCAGAATTTTCCTGAGCTCATCGCAAAGCTTAATTTTGTCGTTGTCTATAATTGAAGAATCAGGCACATACATAAGAATTATTCTCCTTCTTATTAACTATTCAGTCAATGGCGAAATTAGCCCAATGAATTGGGCGACTACACCAGAATGACACGCAGCTCACTGAGTATTTATCTTTCCTGCAAACCTAAAGGAACAACTACAAATAGTTCATAGATGACTTATTTCTATCATGTTCTGAAAATACCTCATCTCTTTAGCCCCAAATGTGCAGGAAGCGGGCTTGAGGCAATTAACCGCCCCGCAGGCCATACCCAGACGAATCGCGTCCTCTAAATTTTCGCCTCCTAAATAAGAAAACAGAAAACCTGCAAGGAGGGCATCCCCGGAGCCCACTGAGCTCACAACAGATATCTGTGGAGGCGCAGCCTGGAATATATCGTCCTTGCTGACAAATATCATCCCCTCTCCCCCCAGACTGACAACGACCATATCTATCCCCATATCCACAAGTCTCTTCGATGCGCGGACAATCTCCTCAGGGGAGCTTAGTCTTTCACCGGAGATTTCTTCGAGTTCCGCGCGATTGGGCTTGATAAAAGATGGTTTCCCTTCCAGCCCAAATTTCAGGGCACGCCCCTTTGCATCCAGCGCAGTCCTCACCTTTTTATCGTTGGCGCTGCGAATCATCCGGCGATACAAATCCTGCGGCACCCCGGGCGGCAGACTACCTGAGAAAACAACAAACTCAGCCTTCTCAAGCAGTTCCAAAAAGCGCCTGTCAAACTCAGCCACCTCTTCCTGAGATACAGAGGGGCCGGGCTCAAGCAGGTGTGTCTCCGTGCCTAAGGCACTATCGATAATTGTGGTACTCTGGCGAGTGCCGCCGGACGTATTCGCAAAGTAAGCCCGGATTCCTTCGCCATCCAGTTTTCTCTCGAGCTCCTCACCATATGTCCCCCCGCTGAATCCTGTCACCGCTGCATCTGCCCCGAGCAGCTTCAAGACCCTTGCAACATTTATGCCCTTTCCCCCGGCGGTGCAATGGACCTCTTTAACCCCAACTAACTCCCCAACCCTGAAATTGCTAACAGAGAGCGCCCTATCCAGCGCGGGGTTTGGCGTAACAGTCAAAATCACTAATCAGCTCCCTGACCTTCCCTTCTATATCCTCCGAGCGGCAAAGGGCCTCCCCCACAAGAACAGCCCCAACCCCCAGAGAGGAAACATAAGAAACAGCCTCCCTCGAGGTAAAGCCGCTCTCGCTTACTACGAGGCGGTCCTGGGGAATCAGGGGAACAAGCCTCTTTGTAGTGTTGAGGTCGACCTTGAAAGTTTTTAAATTGCGGTTATTGATGCCAATAATCCGCGCACCCGAGTAAATGGCATTTTTGAGCTCCCCTTTACCATGAACCTCAACAAGGCAGGAGACGTTGAGGCTCCCGGCTATAAGAAAAAAATCCTTGAGTTTTTCCTTCGGGAGAAGTGCGGCGAGCAAAAGAATGGCATCTGCCCCGGCATCCGCAAGCTCATAAATCTGATACTCATCGATTACAAAGTCCTTGGCGAGGATTGGCAGCATTGAAGAGCGCCTGACTATTTTTACAAAATCCGGGCTTCCGCAAAAAAAATGCTCTTCGGTAACTACAGAGATTGCGGATGCGCCTGCCTTCTCATACCTTTTTGCGGTAGATGCCACATCCAGTTTATTATTGATTATGCCTGCCGAAGGGGATGCCTTCTTTATCTCAGCAATAAGAGACAGCTTCCCGGAAGAGAGGGCGCCCATAAAGTCCCTTCTCGGGGAAAGATTAAGGCACCTCTCCTTGAGATTGCGAAGAGAACATTTTCTCTTATTCTGCCTCAGGGTCTGCCGCTTTCTGGCGGCTATTTTCTCCAGGATATTGCTCTGCATTTGAAATTATACACCCCTCAAGATATCTCCAGTGCCTTTAACAATGCCCCGGCCTTATTCATCGTCTCAACATATTCACTCTCCGGCTCAGAGTCGGCAACAATACCTGCGCCCGCCTGCACATAGGCATTATTCCCCTTCATAAGTATCGTCCGTATCGCAATACAGCTGTCAAGATTTCCTGAAAAATCGAAGTATCCGACCGAGCCTGCATAGGGCCCTCTTGAAGAAGGCTCAAGCTCATCGATAATCTCCATAGCCCTTATCTTCGGCGCCCCTGTAACGGTCCCTGCAGGAAAGCAAGAGGCAAGGGCATCGAAAGAGCTAAGCCCACCGGCCAGCTCAGCCTCGATATTAGAGACAATATGCATCACGTGCGAATATCGCTCGACGCACATAAGCTCCGTCACCTTAACGGTCCCAATCCCGGCAACCCTGCCAACATCATTACGCCCCAGGTCAACCAGCATCATATGCTCTGCCTTTTCCTTTTCGTCCGAGAGCAGGCTCCTCTCGTAGTCCGTGTCCTGCGACTCTGTCTTACCCCTGGGTCTGGTTCCGGCTATAGGGCGGTAGGTAATCTTACCCCCCACCACCTTCACCAGAATCTCAGGAGAGGAGCCGACGAGACATAAATCATCTAATTTCAAATAAAACATATACGGGGATGGATTTATCTTCCGAAGGGCGCAATATACAGCAAGGGGGTCAGTGGGAAGCTCCGTTTTTAACCTCTGGGAGAGAACAACCTGAAGAATGTCCCCATCTACAATATGACGCTTTGCCTTCCTGACTGCCTCTTTGAACTCCTCCTTCTTGAAATTCGACTGAATCTTGAGACTCTTCCGATGGTCTTTCTTATCATTCTCCCGTGGGGCGGGGCTCTCTATGCAAGCCCTTAATCCGGCAATCTTTCTCTTTGCATCCCTGTAGGACTGCCGGGAGTTGTCTGCAAGGGACATTATTCGAATGGAACCAAGTGCGTGGTCAAAGACAATCATAGTATTCGTAATCATAAAGCACATATCGGGCAGACCCAGCTCGTCAGCAGGGGGTTTGGGCAGACTCTCAAGAAACCGCACAGCATCATAACCGAAGTAACCCACAGCCCCGCCTATAAAAGGGCCAAGGTCATCATCGGTGCTAACCCTATAGCAGTTCAGGAGAGTCCTCAGGTAAGAGAGGGGATTATCTTTTAGAGAAAAGGATTTCACCCCCTTCTCGCTTATCATCTGCCCACTTTTGCCCTTTGAGCGGACAACCAGTGATGGGTCTATTCCAACAAAGGAATATCTGCCGGAGATGCCCCCTTTCTCTGCACTCTCAAGTATATAGGCGAATCTACCCGGCGGGAGTCTCCTGAAAATAGAAACAGGGCTCTCCTCTCCTAAGGAAATCTCTTCATACACCGGATAAAGCATAATGGTTCCTTTTCTCCTTCAGCCTCTCAAGCAATCTGGAAAGCGGAAGTGTATTTATAATATCATCTCTGCCAAGCCAGCCCCTTCGGGCTGTCCCGACCCCATAAGAAATATAAGGTAGATGTCCCTTGCTGTGAGAGTCGGTGCCGATGCAAACCCCCACCCCATACCCCTTTGCCTTGCGGCAGTAAATATCATTGATATCAAGCCTATCGGGAAAGGCATTCAGCTCAAGGTATGTCCCTGTTTTCTTTGCCTGCCTCATTACCTCATCTATATCCAGCTCATAGGGGGGCCTGCTCTGAATATATCTGCCTGTGAGATGCCCAATCGCACTAACGTACTTATTCTGCATTGCCTTTGTTATCCTGCGGGTCATCGTATCCCGGCTGCCGTTAAAGCCAGTGTGAATAGAGGCAATAACGATATCAAGTTTACTCAGAAGCTCATCCTCGCAGTCAAGGCTGCCGTCTGCTTTGATATTTACCTCGATGCCGGGGAGGACATAAAAATTCTTCAGGCGCTTGTTCATCTTCCTTATCTCATATATCTGCCTCTCCAGCGCATCGCGAGGCAATCCCTTTGCAATCTTCAAAGAGGCGGAGTGGTCGGTTATCGCAATATAAGCATAGCCAAGTTTCTTTGCAGACTTAACCAGCTCAGGGATGCTGTCCGAGCCATCGCTCCAAACAGAATGGATATGTAAATCGCCATTGATGTCTTTTAACTCTACAAGTGATGGCAGGCTTCCTTTCCGGGCCATCTCTATCTCATCACCGCCCTCCCTCAACTCAGGGGGGATAAAATCCAACCCGAGGCAGGTATATATACCGGCCTCATCTGCGCCCGCTATTTTCCTGTTATCATCAATGCGAAAAACACCGTACTCATTTACCTTTAGCCCTTTTTTATTTGCAAGCTCCCTTATCCCAATATTATGCCCCTTGGAACCTGTGAAATACTGAAGCGCCGCCCCAAAACACTCCTCCTCCACAATGCGAATATCTACCTGGAGATTATTTTGCATCACAACAGACGACTTTGTCTTCCCGTGGGCC
>CBDUUU010000056.1:0-5886 GCA_965370485.1 uncultured bacterium | reverse complement strand
AGATGATGCAATGCGCTTCCCTGTATGACAAGCTCACCTTCCCTGACATCCTCAGGGGACACATAAAAACGCCTCATTCTGTTAAACCCGAAATCTGTTTATTACAAGCCCCGAAGGCGGCTTCGGGTAAAAGTAAGTCGCCTTTCCCGGCATTCTCTCCCCTCTGGAGGCAATAGAGCTCACCTGCTCCACCTTTGTCGGATTAAGAAAGAATGCCGCCTCGTACTCACCGCTTTTGACAAACCGGCAGGCTCTATTTGCATCCTTCGTGTAGGCAATATTTTTCTCGGGCATCTTCTGCCCGCCGTTTAAAATAGAGTTGATAATGACACTGTGCATAATGGTAACATCCAGAACCCTGTACTGCCGCCTCCAGCTTCTCTTCTCAATAATTGCAAGCATCCTTTCGTCCTTTAACGTAAGAAGATAATATGCCTCTTCGCCAAAGTACGCCCCGAAGATATGCTCATTGGCAGCTTTTGGCTTCATCTCCCTGAGCAGGCTCGAGATAGAGCTAACCTCTTTTATATGAAAAACCCGCCTCATTTTTTCCTTAACAGCGGGCAGGCCCAGGGCCGGGATATGCTGCAGGAGACGGTGTGCGGACAGGATGGTCAGGCCCTTATCATTCATATTCACCAGATACACCATTGTATGGTCCCAAGCCTGCCTGCCGGTAAATTTACCCCGGTTCTTCCTCATCTCATTGCGGAAATTAAGCGCTGTTTCGTATCTGTGATGTCCATCGGCAATATAAAGCACTTTATCCATCAGGCAGGCCTGAACCCTCTTAATGACATTCTCATCAGAAACAATGCGCAGACTCTGGTTCGTGCCCGCCTCATCGGTGAAGCTGATATGAGGCTCCTCCCTCTCAAACACCTCCTGCAAAATTCCCTCAATCTGCCCCCCTTCATCCTGATATAGCATAAAGAGAGGGGAGAAATTGGCATGGCAGCTGCGAAGAAGGCTCAGGCGGTCCAGCTTGGGCTTCGACAGTGTCCTCTCGTGCGGCAGAACCCTGTCGCCAAAATCCCTTAGACGAAGCAGCGCAATAATCCCCTTTTGGGTCTTCCTTGTCCCTTCCTCGAGCCGATACTCCTGGGCATAGAAATAAAGAGTTCTGTGCGGGCTTCTTCGAATGACCTTTTTCCTCTCCCACTCATTTAAAAGATGCAGTGCCCTCGTATATCTATTATCAAGCTCAGTATCGGTAGGATATTCCTTTCCGAGAACAACCCGGATGAGGCTATATCTGCTCCTTTTGTAATATGCATTCTGCTGGTCCCTTCCAATAACATCGTAAGGGGGGACAAGAACCTCGTTGATATCTTTAAAGAGATGTCTGTTGTAAATCAACCCCCTGAACGGAAATATTCTGATAGCGCCTGCCTTCATTTTTACAACCTATTCTTAAACAAGGTATAAACAGCAACAAACCAGTCGCTTAATCTAATCTTTTTCCCCTCCTTTATAGTCCTCGGGTGGGAGAGAATAGGAACCTCCATTATCCGGATACCCTTTCTCAAGAGCTTTGAGGTCACCTCGGGGCAAAACTCAAACCCCCTGCACTCCAGGCTTATCCCCTTTAAGACGTCCGCCCTGAATACTTTATAACAAGTTGGCTCATCAGTCAACCGTGCCCCATACAACATATTTGCAATCATAGTCAGGAGCCTCCCCCCTGTAAAGAAAATAAAATTCTGAAATGAAGCGGGATGAAATCTTTTGCCAAGGGTTCTTGAGCCGTATACCACCTCCGCCTGCCCATCCAGAATAGGCTTTATGAGTTTGTGATACTGCCCCGGGTCATATTCCAGGTCCCCATCCTGAATAATAACGAGCTCGCCGCGGACCTCTCTCAGCGCAGTTCGAATCGCAGTGCCCTTACCCATATTTCCCGGGTGATGAAGCACCCTGATGTCTGCCCCCTTCCTCTTAATCTCCTCCAAAATCTCTCCCGTCCTATCGGAGGAGCCATCATCAACAACTATAATCTCCTTCTCCAGCGCCACCTCTATAACCCTATCCAAAATTTCACCAATGGTGGATTCCTCATTATAAACGGGCATTATTACAGAGAGTTTCATCGTAAATATCCAGTCAACGCCCGATGAATCGGGCGGGCTTCATCGCCCGTCTTCGGGCAGCTACTGTAGTTGCCTCATTTATGAGGCTCTGGCTGTAGTTGCCTCATTTATGAGGCTCTACTTGATAAATCAGACGATTACAAGAGGCCACACAATAACCGGCAAACATTATCATAAAGGGCATTATCGGCAGCCTATACCTTAAAGATGCCAAAAAGACCATATGAGAAAGCGTGAAATACCCTATAACCAGATAGAACAACAACAGGCGTCTGCGCATCTTAAGTGATAAGATTATCCCTATAACACCAAGCGGCAAAACAAGCCCATACGAAAAGATGCTAATAAGCTTATACCTCGAAGAGGAAAACTGGGCGGCATTTGGAATGATATTCCAGAAACGAATAAACTTCCTGCCCATAAGCCTCACAAACCTGCCGGGCTCATCCTTAATATAGCTCAGGGTTGCCTCTCTCAGGTATGTGTCGCGCTCGAGTTCTGATAAACCGTTAATCTCCTCAGGCCAGTGCTGGCAGGGACCGCCCCTTGAATGAGGGTTATTGCCCTCCCAGAAGACCCTTCCGGACATAGTGGTAACGGGGACAAAGCGATGAAAATGAATGTAATTGCGCACAGTCCAGGGGGCCACAGTAATCAGAAAAAACAGAAAGGTAAGAAGCGTTTTTTTAAAGACGGTCTGTCTGTCCGCCGGTGCAGAAAATGCCGCCCGCACAAAAACAAGCGGGGCGAAGCCAAGCATCGTAGGTCTGCACAAACAGGAAAGCCCGAGCAAGAACCCGCTCAGGATAAAATCCCGCAGGGTCGAAGCCCTCCACAAAAAGAGAAATGTCCCCGCCACCAGAAAAACAAACAATGTCTCGGTTAGCTCAAAACCGGAGAAAAAAATAAAAAACGGGTAAACAGCTGAGATTACCCCGGCAGCCCTGCCTGCCTTAGGTGAAAAAACCTCACTTCCGAGAAGGTAAATTATGCAGCAGGTCAGCCCGTCCAGAGCGGCCTGAGCAATCCTTATCGCCCAGAACCCATCCCCAAACAGAAAATATATTACCCCAAGATAGACCGGATAAAGAGGCGGCCTGAATGCCAACTTTTCAGATGAGATAATAACCCCATTCCCGCTTATAAAATTCTTAGCCATCAAAATATATTCCTGCGTGTCTCCAAATGTATGCTCCTGAATGCTAAGAATCTCATCTCTGAAAAAGGCGATGAAAATAATCCTCAGCAAAAAGGCGCTGACAAACAACACAATCAGAGTCCTATCTTTCACAAAATCCATAATCCCGCTCACCTATTACAGTTTGTAAATATCTACAGTGGGGTAATAATTACGCTCATCCCAGGGCGGCATCAAACGAGGCAATTTTAACCCAAGTATAGAAGGACTTTTCCGAAACCGCTTCTCAAGCTTGTAATTGCCCCGCACAAAATCTATAAACTCCTTCTGAGTGGGAAAGCGCTCAGGATGGACATCGAACTCACGAAACTCAAATTCGCTAAGCACAAATCTTTCCGGCATTGATCTCTTTAGCTTATCTAAGTCGTAACCTGTGAAATTTCTCCCAAAAACCCTCACATCGAAGTAAGAGACGGCATCATGAAGGATAGGCGGGGTATAGTTATATTTGTTATGGGTCACCCCGATGGAACTGCCCTCACGGACATTTTGAATGAGATATTCGGAAGCCTGTGTGCGTGTATCCTTCTGTAGTGAAACCTCCACAAATGACAATGACTGCAACAGGCTCAAAGCAATCACAATGCCCGGGACATAAACCCCGTTAGAAAGGAACTTTCTAACGGGGTAAAGATTAACCCTGGACCTGCAGGAAAACGAATGAACCATAAGCAGACAGCTAAACGGAAGCGCAGGCAGGAAATAATAGCACAGGCGTGTCTTTGAAACACTCAGGAGAAGCAGAAAAAACAGCGGCACCACAGCAAGAATTCTTGATTTCGTCTCCCGCCTTAATATAGAAAGCACAACCGCCCAAGCCGCCAGGGCAAAAAAGGCCGCCCCGCCAAAGAGAAACATATTAAGCACGCACAGCAGTGAAGAACCATATTCCCCGACTATAATCCAGTGGCTACCCCCCATATAATGCCCAAAATTCCTGAGCCAATAAATAAGCTTGTCTATATTAATTATCGTGTAGGGTGAAACTATTGCAAAGCCCGCAATGGCTGCCAAGAAAAAAAGCAAAAATGTCTTTGGGAGCGCCGTTGGCAGAAGCCCTGAGCGTGCCCAGTAGAATATCAGTGGCGCAAAAAAAATAAAGGTCAGGGCAAAATGATACTTGGTAGCAGCGGCAAGCCCAAGAAAAATACCGGAATAGACCAGATGCCTGAGGCCCTTCTTTGAATCAAGCCCACCCAGAGACCAGAGGGCAAAGAGCAGGAGGCAGACCCCTGTCGCCTCCGGAAGCATAAGAGACGAGCGCAATACATAATTTGGCATTACCGACAGAAGCCCGGCGCAAAGCAAACCTTCTTTATTCCCCAGAAATCTCCTGCCAACAAGATACATAAGAAAGACAGACAACATAGATGCAGCAATAGAGATAAGCCGTCCGACAATATACATTTTGTCCATCTCGTGCAGATGTTTTAGATAAAAATCCTTCCCGGGAACCAGGTGAATCCACCCTAAAATCTGCCCGAACTTGAGGGCGACTGCTGTTATGTAAAAATAAAGTGTGCCCCAGTAATAGGTCTTCGTATCAAAATCTCCCTTCTCAGGATGCATATTCTGTATTGCAATCAGAACCCCGCATTCATCAGGATGGTATGAGTTGACATCCATTGTCTCCGAGGGCAGACCCCAGAAAAGAAGAGAGGCCCTCAATCCTAAGCCAACAAGCAAAATGACCAAAAGCCACGCTAGGTTTTTCTTGCCGCCATGCATCTCTTTTTTTCCCAAAGAAATTTTATAAATACCCGGGCATAGTCACAAATATTCTTTAAGATTTTCATCTTGCTCTTACCCAAGCACCTGCATTTCAATACCATTGGCACCTCGGTAATCTCTGCACCCAGGGCATTCAACTTCAACAATAACTCGACCATGCAAACAAACCCATTTTCTTCTATCAGATGCCCGGAATAAAAGGCGCTCGCCTCCTTTATAATTCTTGCATTATACGCCCTGTAAAAGGAGCTGAATGTATTTACCGCAGGGATTTTGAAAAAAATCCTCAAAATAAAATTTGCCGTCCTGCTCAGGACCAGGCGAGGCAATGTAGTCCCTATGACACTACCCTCTCCGGCATAACAGGATGCCAGAACCAAATCATATCCATCTCTAATCTTCTCAAGCATCTGAGGGAAAATCTTTATATCACTGGTATTGTCTGCCTCCATAGTAAAGAATATATCGGCCTCTCCCGCCTCTGCCAGGGCTCTCTGAAAACCCGTGTTAAAGACATAACCCGCGCCCCTGTTAGGGAAATGAGAGAGGACCTCTATTGGCATATCTCCCTGGTGATTTTTGATACACCCCAATGTATTATCCGTGCTTCCATCATTTATCAAAATTACTTTATAATCCTCCCCTTGTCTCTCTAACTGTCTCCTTATGCCGATTAAGAAGGAATTTATATTCTCTTCTTCGTTATAGCAGGGAACAATAAAAAATATCACAAATTTATCCCCAGCGCATTTGCATCGATGAGCCGGCGAGGCGGAACCTCATGTCCCGTAGCTACTTTCCTGTATCTGCCTGCAGTAACAACCGGCGGATAAATAAGCACTATATCACACATAAAATTGCGAGTTC
>CBDUUU010000055.1:0-5903 GCA_965370485.1 uncultured bacterium | reverse complement strand
ATGCGCTCACCCTTGACTGCGGCAGGCAGCACGGGGAGGCCAAGGCCCTCTTAATACCCTATGTCTTAGAATTTCTTGAACCGCACCAAAAGAAAAAGATAGATACACTCAAGGCGATATTCAGCTCTCAAAACATAAAAGAGGCTCTGACCGGTTTCAATGAGGCTATTGGAATCCCCTCTACACTTAAGGCCGCCGGAATCAAGGCCGATATGCTTCCTTTACTTGCCAGGCATGCTGTTCGAAACTGCGAGCGCTCGGTAAAAAAGATGTCTATCCCCATAACAATAAGCGACTTTGAACTAATCTACAGAAACGCATTCGGCACTTGACTCCAACCCAATACTCTGTCCATAAATAATTACCTCCTTAAGGGACAATCAAAAAAAATGCACGCGGCACTTGACAGGAGGTAGGATATACTGCTATGCTATGCAATTGGCTGCCAAATAGCTTGATGAATCAAGCAATGTAAATGCTCAGTGAACGAGGTAGTCGCACCTTTCGGGGTGCGCAGGCTGAAGCCTGCGGCTACCATGAATGACGTGGTTTACTGAATGTTTACCAAGCAGTTGTGTTATTTGTAGTTGCTTCACTTATGAGGCTTTCTTGAGGCATAGTAAAGTATAAAACTTTTAGCTCGATGAATCGAGCAACTACAATAAGTTACGAAGATGTAGTTGCCTCATTTATGAGGCGTATCTTGAGGTGGTAAAGTGCCGTGCGGTAAAAAAAGAAAGAGAAGCAAAATTGCCGTGCATAAGAGGAAGAAGCGGCTAAGGAGAGATAGGCACAAGAAAAAAGGGAAGAAAAAGTAAGGTGAGCCTGCTTCTATCTCTGTTCCTGCTGGTCTTCATCCCGCTTTCGGGTTTATGCGGTGAGTTCGAGCACCCGCTTGAGCTTTTCGATGAGGGGAACTACAGGCAGGCAATCAAAAGATGCAAAACCATCATAAGGGAAAATCCCGATGGAAAAGACTTGGGCCTGATGTGGCAGCTCGTTGGCAGGAGCTTTGAAAAATTAGGAAAGCCTGCGGGTGCAGTGGAGCCTTATATCGAGGCACTGAAAAACTCTGTGGATGAGGCAGGCCTTGCCTTTGCCTGGCGCAGACTGCGGGCAATTGCAGATTATCACTACAGCAGAGCAGGTTCAAGAAGGTTTGGCAGGGGTGACTATGTCTATGCCTCAGAGGTCCTTACAAAGATGGTGGAAACCTGCCCGTATCACAACGAGGCAGGACATCACCGGCTAAAAATTGGACTCTGCGCTATGGAGTGCGGCGATTTTGATAAGGCAATCACCGAATTAAAGGAGGTTGTTGACAACTGCAAAGGGAAATCTGTTATAGAAAAGGCCGTTTTCCACCTTGGGGCGTCATACTTCAAAAAGTCACTTCCCTGGCCATATGACCAGTCCGCAACGGAGGCAGGAGTCAGCTACTTCTCCCTCCTTGAGGAGAGATTCCCCGAAAGTCCGCTTTTACCTGAGGCAGGGGATATGAAAACTATCCTCGTCGAGCGCAAAGCAGAGAAGCTCTACCACACCGCAGAGTTCTACAGAAAAAGTGAAAAGGAGAATGCCTCTTCTATCTATCTCCGGCAGCTTCTCAATAAATACCCCGCAACCAGCTGGGGCAGACTTGCCAAGAATCCTAATGGCTAAGTATAGGCTCATTTTTATCCTGTCCATTGCCCTTCTTGTTCACGGATGCGGCTATTCCCTGCACCCTGCCCTTATAAGTGATATAGACTCAATCTACATATCAACCTTCAAAAACAACACGTATGAACACAACCTTGAGACCACACTTCTCAAGATTGTAACAGAAGAATTTATCCTTGACGGCAACCTGCGTGTTAGCAGTAAAGGCTCCTCTGAGGCACAGCTGTCCGGGGAGATTACCGGCTTCGAACTCAAGCCATTTACATATGGTGAGGATGAGAGCGACGTTGAACAATACCGCGTAGAGGTAACTGTCGATGCGGTACTTGCGGACATTCAAAAATCCTCAGAGCTCTGGAGAAAAAAAATAACGGGAGACGCCTTCTTTTACACGTCCGGGTCACTATCGAAAACGAAGGAGGAGGCACTCCGGCTCGCACTGAGAGATATAGCAAAAACCATCATTGAGACAACTGTAAGGGCATGGTAAAAGTGACCGGGATTTCCGCGGGCAAATTCCTGGGACTGCTCAAAGAGGGGGGAAAGCCTGCCTACTTTTTTCTTGGAGAAGAGGAATTCCTGAAAGACGCCCTCATAGGCGAGATAAAGCAGAAGGTCCTTGCCCCGCATACCCTCCATTTTAATTATCACCTCTTCTACTGCGATGAGGCGCCCGTCAGGGAGGTGATAAGCGCGCTGAGAATGTGCCCGTCTATGTCGCCATATCGGCTTGTGGTTCTTGAGCGTTCAGACGCAATGGGCGCAAACCTGAAAGGGGCAATTGTCTCCTATCTCAGGGACCCATCCACGACAACAATCCTTATTCTTCTCTCAGAGAAAAGCAGCGCCTCCGGGGGACTCTCGGAGCTTGCGCCTTATGGGATGAAAATTCCCTTTAGGAGGCTCTATGAGGGGGAGCATCTTGGCTGGATAAAAAAAAGGGCGGGAGAGCTTGGGAAGACGATATCCCGGGAGGCGGCTCATGAAATTATAGAATACACAGGGAGGTCTCTGAGGCAGACAAATAGCGAACTTGTGAAACTGTCGATATATGTTGGGCAAAGGGGAGAGATAGACATAAGAGATGTCAGAGAGCTGGCGGGGCCGACTATGGCAAAGTCCGTCTTTGACCTCAATGAGGCCATCTGTGAAGAGAATAGCCCCCGCTCCCTGACAATATTATCGTCTCTGCTGAAAAGCGGGGTTAAGGCGGCTGAGATAGTCAATCCGGTGGGCTGGCAGCTGAGGCGTATCTGGCTGGCCAAAGACATGCTCGCAACAGGGGCGCAGCCTGAGGAAATAGGCAGGGCTCTTAAAGTCCACTCTTATTTTCTCGGAAAATTTATGCGTCAGGTAAGCAGATTTAGCGCAACCGCACTCGAAGAATGTTTCAGCGCCCTTCTCGAGGCCGACCTTAAAATAAAATCGACGCCAATGAGGCAGGGGCTTATAGCAGAGCTGCTCGTGATTAGACTATGCCTGCTCAGGCAGAGTGACCTGCCAGCTTCCGGCTGAGGCGCGATTTTTTCCGGGCGGCTGTATTTTTGTGAATAATCCCCTTCGCAGCGGCTTTATCCAGCCTCGAAACAGCCTCCCTCAGCGCCTCCTTTGCCTCTTCCTGGTTTTTTGAAGAGACAGCCTTTCTGAGTTTAAGGGCAACCCGTTTAAGCTCAGACTTTGCCTTTCTATTCAGCCCACGCTTTTTCTTAGACGTCCTCAGTCTCTTTTCTGCCGATTTGTGTGATGGCATCTTTGTCTCCCATCATTAAAAGGTCGAATCTCCAAGCGTCCCATCAGACTTAGACAACAACTCCTTTGTATATGAAGATTCTGTGAGTTTGCGTTTCTCAGTTTCGCTTATCTTCAAAAACCTCAATCCCACGGAATAACCTGACTTTGCCAGCGGTTTTACCCACATCACCTCGGCAACCGCCTTTGTCTGGGCAGGGTAAGGCGCAAATCTCATCAAGACCTTCCACACCTCTCCCCTTGTATGCTCAAACGAGGTGATTATACGAACACCATTCGGGCTGATGTCCTTTATGAGCGCATCCTTCCATTGCCCGAAAGGCAAAAGCTTTTTCTTCTTACTTTTGATAGTAGCTCCCCTCACAGAAAAGCGGTCATACTTTCTTCTCTCGGTCCAGTGCACTGAAGTAGCGCCCTTGGTAACCTCCCTGATTCTCTTGCTAAGATACAGTTCGTCTATCTTTTCCAAATCTTCCCGGCTTATCTTTGCAAAGCGGGCGGCAACTTGATAACCTTCCTCCCTGGATATCACCCGTGCCACCTCAACGGTTGCGCGGACCGTCTCCTTTGCCTGCAAGAAGGAAATGGCAATATCACAGATACTTCCCTCCTTCGGAGGAGAATCTGCCTCAAAGAGCACACCCGAGGTGCTTATGTCCTTAAGAGAACCCTTATGGGATGATAGGTCACCGTAAACCTTATACTTTAACAGGGCCTCTGAACTGAAACGGACATTCTTTCTGCCGCCGGCTTTCCCGGGTGCAGCCATATTTGGGTCCCCCTATAGTGAAATCCCCCTCAGCGCACTAATGAGCATGTGCATATCCTTAAACCGCCCTCCAGGGTCTTTCTGCATGCCTTTTAGTATGATGCCCTCAAGTCCCTCCGGGATATCAGGGTTGTATCTCCTTGGATTTATGGGCTGGATAGATAACTGCTGCTGCATCCTTGCATAACCATCAGTCCCTGCAAAGGGAGGCCTGCCGCAAAGAAGGGTGTACATTGCCGCTGAATAGCTGTAAATATCCGACCTCTCATCGGCCGGTAGTGCCCTTATCTGCTCCGGCGACATATAGGTAGGGGTGCCTGCCCGCTCGGCCATTTTTCTTATCCTGCCGCGCTTCCAGACAGCCAGGCCAAAATCAATAATCTTCACCTTCCCTTCTTTCGAGACAAGAATATTTGCGGGGCAGATATCCCTGTGTATAATACCCATTCTATGGATATAATAAAGTCCCTCGGCGGTCTGCCTCATAATGCCGAGTTTTTGCTCAAGTTTGGGTGTAGTATATTCGATGAGGCGATGCAGAGGCATCCCATCGATATACTCCATAATAAAGTAAAAACTGCTGCCGCATTTCCCGGAGATAAACGTGTTGACAACGTTGGGGTGACTCAATTTTCTGGCTATTTCTCCCTCTATCTGTTCTTCCTGAAGCAACCTTTCAACCTTCTTCCGCCGCACAGTGTAGTGAGGAAATAATATCTTTACAGCCGCAGCCTCTTTGGTCTTGAGATGCACTGCCTTATAGATGAAAGACATACCCCCGCGCCCAATTTCCCCGCCCATTCTGTAATTATGGTGCAGGCCGATTCTCCAACGCAGGATATTCTTAAACATCTGCAAACTGCCCTATCGCCCTGTATTTCTGATACCTGAGATTCACAATCTCGCCGGCAGGCAGGCTGCGAAACATCCCGAGGCTCCTTTTCAGGGCCTGCCTTATATTATCGGCTGTGAGCTCATAGTTGCGATGGGCGCCGCCGGAAGGCTCAGGGATTATTTCATCAGCCACCCCCAAACTCTTGAGCTTGTCGGCCGTTATCCAGAGTGACTCAGCCGCCTCAGGCGCCTTCGTCCTGTCATTCCATAAAATGGCCCCGCATGCCTCAGGGGTGCAGACGAAGTAAACCGCATTCCGGAGAATGAGAATGCGATTTGCATGCCCGACACCAAGCGCCCCGCCACTGCCCCCTTCTCCTATTACAACCGCGATACTCGGAACCTTCAGCAGCGACATCTCAAGAAGATTTTCGGCGATGGCCCTGGCCTGTCCGCGCTCCTCGGCCCCTATGCCCGGATAGGCACCGGGGGTATCTATAAAGGTAATCACAGGATAGCCGAACTTTTCCCCAAGCCTCATAAGTCTCAATGCCTTTCGATATCCTTCGGGGTGCGCCATTCCAAAGTTTCTCATCAAATTCTCTTTTGTGTCGCGGCCTTTTTGATGGCCAAGGACAACCACGGGCATTCCCTCAAACCTGGCAACGCCGCCGACTATCGCCTTATCCTCGCCATAGTAGCGGTCGCCGGCAAGCCCCACGAAGTCCTCCATAAGAAGTCTGATGTAATCAAGGGTGTATGGCCGGTCAGGATGGCGGGCAAGCTGCGTCCTCTGCCAGGCCGTTAAATTCTGAAAGACCCTTTCCTGAACTGCAGTGAGCTTGTGCTCAAGGTCTCTTATCTCATCAGAAAAATCAAGAGGCTCTTT
>CBDUUU010000054.1:0-5947 GCA_965370485.1 uncultured bacterium | reverse complement strand
TTTGGTATCAATTATAGTTGTCGCCAGGTATCAATTATAACTGTCCTTCATCACTTTAGTTATAAATTAAAAGTTGTAATCATTATATAAAGTTTCCCCTAATATTTAAATCGTTTTCGGAATGGAGTGGAGAAGACACAATATTATCCCCCTCTTTTTGTTTTAGAAAAAATCAAATTTATTCCTTTTTGAAAGCCTATCATTATTCTACCTCTTAAAAAAATATTTTTTGCAATTTCAGCTAACTTAACATAACCGAACTACTTCGTTTATGCTACCAAATTGGCATATTTTGTGAAGGACTTCCATGTCAAATTACTTTAGATCTTCCTCCACCCTTAGTATCTTTGTCCTTAAATCAAAAATGTCTTCCTTAGCAACCTTCCAAGTTCGCTTCAAATTCACTCCAAAGTATTCATGAATAAGAATGTCCCTCATTCCTGCAATCTTTTTCCATGGTATTTCTGGGTATTTGCCCCTGAATTCTTGTGGGATGTTCTTCGCAGCCTCACCCATAATCTCTAATCGTCTCAAAATGGCATCCTGAATTTGGGTATTCTTATAAAAATCGTCCTCAGTAATTTTCCCTGTGTATTCTTCTATCTTCCGGATACATTCTAAAATATCCTCAATATATACTTGCATATCTCTTTTCATAGAACTACCACCTGCTCCTTTAAAATTCTCTCTCTAAGAAGAGGTTTGATTGTACTATACTCCACCAAATCCACTTTTTTCCCCAAAGCTTCCTCAATTTCCAGCTTAAGCCCTACAAAATCAAGTAAACTAATATCCTTTTCAATTTCTACCAATATATCAATATCGCCATCTTCTCTCATCTCCCCCCGAACGTAAGAGCCGAATAATCCTACTCTTTTAACCCCATAGTGTTGTAAAATTGGAAAAGTTTTTCGTTTTATCTCCTCTACATCCATCTATATTGTCACCTCCTCAAATTTGGAACCAAATAAATTCGTATTGCGTTCACGACCATGTTGTCATTTCAAACCCTGAAACAAGTTCAGGGTGACATTAGCGCGTGAACGGTTATGTCTTTTTAAACTCCGCAGATGCCTTTATGAACCCACGAAACAGCGGATGTGTCTTATCCGGCTTCGACTTAAACTCAGGATGAAACTGGCAGGCAACAAACCAGGGATGGTCTTTTAACTCAACAATCTCGACCAGATTTTTCCGGGGGCAGGTGCCGGAGATTACAAGACCGTTACTTTTTAAAAGACCCTTATACTCATTGTTAAACTCATACCTGTGTCTGTGGCGCTCGGATATTATGTGTTTCTTATAAACCTCAAAACTCTTTGTCTCTTTCCTTAACCGGCAGGGATATGCCCCAAGGCGCATTGTCCCGCCTTTGTTTTTTATCACTCTCTGCCCAGGAAGTAAACTGATAACGGGATAGACTGTGTTTTTATCAAACTCCGTGGAATTTGCCTCTCTCAGCCCGCAAACGTGCCTGGCAAACTCAACAACCGCAAGCTGCATACCCAGGCATATCCCCAAAAACGGGATTTTATTCTCCCTTGCGTACCGAATAACCTTAATCTTGCCCTCAATCCCCCTGTATCCAAAACCACCCGGCACGAGAATTCCGCAGACCCCTTTTAGATGCCTCAGGAGCTTGCCCCCGGCAATCTCTTCCGAGTCAACCCTTCTTATATGAACCCTTATATCATTGGCAATCCCCCCGTGGACAAGCGCCTCGCAGATTGACTTATAGGCATCCTGGAGAGCAACATACTTGCCAACTATAGCAACCGTAAGCTCATCGCTAATCGAGCCCATACGGGTGAGGACATCCCCATGCCATCTAGCCATATCACGTCTCTTGCCACGAATTCTGAAAAGCCGCAGTATAAGTTTATCCAATCCCTCCTTACCCAAAACTGTCGGAACCTCATAGATATTTTCGACGTCCAGCGCCTGGATAACCGAATCCCTGCGGACATTGCAGAAAAGGGCTATCTTTTTCTTAGCCTCTCTGCTAAACGGCATCTCAGACCTGCAAAGCAGAATATCCGGCTGAATGCCTATTTCGCGAAGTCTCCCCACGCTGTGCTGAGTTGGCTTTGTTTTTACCTCCCCGGAGGTCTTTATGTAAGGGAGCAGGGTCAGGTGGATATTGATTGCATTGCCGGGACCTTCCTCAAGAATAAACTGCCTTATTGCCTCCAGAAAGGGGAGACTCTCGATATCTCCCACAGTTCCACCCAGCTCAATAATCACAACATCAAGCTTTTTCCTTTTGGAAACTCCCCTGAAATAGCTCTTAATCTCATCTGTAATGTGCGGGACAACCTGGACGGTATTTCCAAGATACCCTCCTCTTCTCTCCTTTGTAATTACAGAATAATAAACCTTCCCGGTCGTAATATTATTCTCTTTTCCCACCGTAACTGTTGTAAAGCGCTCGTAGTGTCCCAGGTCCAGGTCAGTCTCGGTACCATCATCGGTAACATAGACCTCCCCGTGCTGATAGGGGCTCATCGTCCCCGGGTCGACATTGACATACGGGTCGCATTTGATAAAGGTTATCTTCAACCCCCTTGATTCCAGAAGCCTGCCTATTGAGGCAGAGGCAATTCCCTTCCCCAAACTCGATACAACACCCCCCGTCACAAAGATATATTTAGGCATCTCCGCTCCTTTTAAGAGAGTACTCCCATCTCCGGCTTAACTCATCAAGGCCCAGGTCGATTAACATTTCTGTCCCATCAGAAACGAGAAGTCTTTCTCCCCCTGTTTTGCCGATTACCCGAAAGGGGACAGAGTGCCTCCCCGCAATTTCTTCAATCCGCTTGAGAGATGCCTCCCTGCAGGAGAGAATAACCCTCGACTGGGACTCGCCAAAAAGGAGGGCATCCCTTCTTATATCAAAACGCAGGTTATCGATGACCGCCCCTGTTTTTTTCTCCCGAAAAGAGATACAGCACTCTGTCAGGGCGACCGCCAATCCTCCCTCAGAGCAATCATGCGCAGAGCTGACCAAGCCCGCTCTTATCGCCTCTAAGACAGCCTCCTGCAGCACCTTTTCCAACTCTAAGTCCAGAAACGGGGCATCGCCGCACACCTTGTTATGAATCTGTGCCAGATACTCACTTCCCCCAAGCTCCTCTCTTGAGGTCCCGAGAAGCACAATTACCTCCCCTTCTCCTTTGAAATGCTGTGTGCAGACCCTGCAAATATCCTCAATAACCCCGAGCACCCCAACCACGGGGGTAGGATAAATCGCCCCCGAAGGACTCTCATTATAAAAAGACACATTGCCGCTTACCACAGACACACCAAAACACTTACAGGCATCAGAAAGCCCCATAACGGCACTTTTAAACTGCCAGAACCTGTCCGGCTTCTCAGGGTTGCCAAAATTCAGACAATCAGTCAGCGCCGCCGGCTCTGCCCCGCTGCAGACCAGATTCCTGCACCCTTCCGCCACTGCAATCTGGGCGCCCCTATAGGGATTTAAAAAACAGTATCTGCCGTTACAATCAGTGGTAATCGCAATGGCCTTCCTGCTCTGCCGCAATCTGAGCACAGCCGCATCCGAGCCGGGGAAAACCGCAGTATTCGTTTGAACCATATGGTCATACTGTTCGTAAACCCACCTCTTACTGGAAATGGACGGAGAAGATAATAGTCTGAGCAGTGTCCCGCTATAATCCTCGGTCTGGGGGATGCCGTTTATATCCAGACTGTTTAGCTTATCCAGATAGGACGGCTTTTCCGAGGGCATATCATAAACCGGCGCCTCAGCCAGCGCGCGCGTCTCAACCTCGGCTACTACCTCTGCGCCATTCTTAATGCGAACTATCTTTTCATCTAAGACATGCCCGATGACCACTGCGTTTAAGTCCCACCTCTCAAATATATCCCGCACATCATCTTCCCTTCCCTTCTCAACACAGACAAGCATCCTCTCCTGGGATTCAGACATCATAATCTCCCACGGCTCCATATTTTCCTCTCTGCGCGGGACAAGCTGAAGCTCCACCTCCATCCCGCAGCCGCCGGCATTTGCCATCTCGGTTGTGGAGCAGGTAAGTCCTGCCGCACCCATATCCTTAATCCCGACCACAAACCCGGTTTCTATCGCCTGGAGGGTAGCCTCAATCAGGCATTTTTCGGCGAAAGGGTCCCCTATCTGAACCGTAGGTCTTTTCTCCTCCCCCTCTTTAAATTCATGAGAGGCAAGAACACTGCAGCCCCCGATGCCATCCTTTCCTGTGCTTGAGCCCACATACAATATAGAATTACCCGCACCGGAGGCGATTGCCCTTGCCAGACTTTCCTTCTTAGCAAGGCCAACACCCATAACATTAACCAGGCAATTCCCGCTGTAGCATGCATCAAAATATATCTCTCCCCCTACAGTCGGCACACCCAGGCAGTTCCCATAGAACTGAATCCCGTCAACCACGCCGGTTAGAAGATATCTATTATACCGCTCGGATAACGGGCCGAAGCGCAGGGAGTTGAGACAGGCAATAGGCCTTGCCCCTGTGGTAAATATATCCCTTATAATGCCCCCAATACCGGTAGCCGCACCCTGCCTTGGCTCCACGAAAGAAGGGTGATTGTGGCTTTCCATCTTAAAGATAACCGCAAAATCATCTATAATAACACCGCCGGAATCCTCACCGACAAGTGTCTCGAATTTCCCCTCTCGCGGCAGGAGTTTAAGCCAGTTGCGGGACCTTGGATACCCGCAATGCTCAGACCACTCCACAGAGAACATGGCAATCTCTGTGAGGGAGGGCTGCCTGCCCAGAATATCCAGAATCTTCTGGTATTCCTCATCGCTCAGCCCCAGTGAATGATAGATCTCCTTAGTAATTGTCACTGCCATTTAACTATAGACCTGAAAATAAGCAGGCCATTCTCCGAGCCAAGCACACCCTCACAGCTTCTCTCGGGGTGAGGCATCATCCCCAGGACATTGCCTGCCTCATTTGTAATACCGGCAATATTCTCCAGCGCCCCGTTTGGATTATGAACCTTTCCCGCCTCCCCCTGCGGACCGCAATAGCGAAATACAATCTGCCCATTTTTCTCAAGCCTGCCAAGCCCCTCTTTATCAATATAATAATTGCCTTCATTGTGGGCTATGGGTATTTTCAAGAGTTGGGCAGGAGAGCAGAGATTTGTAAATGGTGTGCTGTTATTTTCAGTCCTTATATGCACATATTTGCAAATAAAATGCAAATCCCTGTTTCTCAACATCGCCCCAGGAAGGAGCCCTGCCTCAAGTAAAATCTGAAAACCATTACAGATGCCCACCACAAGCCCTCCTCCCCGGGCAAAATCAATGACTGGGCCCATTATCGGGGAGAATCTGGCTATAGCACCCGTCCTTAGATAATCCCCGTAGCTAAAGCCCCCGGGGAGTATTATGCAGTCAAAATCGCTTACATCCGTGTCGCGGTGCCAGATGTAATCAACCCTTTCTCTTAGAACATCCCTAACAGCGTAGAAGCAGTCTTGGTCGCAATTAGAACCGGGAAAAACCACAACCCCGAATCTCATTCCTGCCTGCCCTCAGCCGCACAAACTAAACCACCTAAGAAATCCGCAGTGTATAATCCTCTATTATGGGATTTGCAAGAAGCCGCTTGCACATCTCCTCCGCCTGCCTTTCTGCCTTTTTCCTATCATCAGTATCCAGCTCCATCGTAATCAGCTTCCCTGCGCGGACATCCCTTACATCGCTGTATCCAAGCTCTCCCAGGGCATGCCTGATTGTCACCCCCTGCGGGTCAGCCACTGTCTTCTTTGGCTTGATATAAACCTCCACTCTCAGCATCTAAATCCCTCCATTTCCACCTTGATTTACCTTATCACTCCCTGCCTGCCCTGTCAACGCCAAAGAAGTGCACGCAGCCCTGCAGAATGAATTTTTTTATGGAGCCAAAAATCTCCCCTCATAGCCAGA
>CBDUUU010000053.1:0-6018 GCA_965370485.1 uncultured bacterium | reverse complement strand
CCGGTGGTCTTGCAGTCGGTGGTCAGTATCAAAGCGGAGATTGAAAGGGCAAAAGAGTTAATTCAGAATGTCGCCTAAGGGGCTGCTTGTTGTTTTGTCTTCTCCCTCAGGCGGGGGAAAGACCACTATAAGGCGGGAGTTGTTGAAAAGGCATCCCGACTTTGTCCATTCGGTTTCTGTAACGGCGAGGAGACCGCGCAGCGGTGAGGCAGCGGGAGAAGATTATGTCTTTGTCTCCGAGAGTCAGTTTCGCCGGTTTATAAGCGAGAAGAGGTTTCTCGAGTGGGCAGCCATTTATGGAAATCTGTACGGCACCCTAAAGGAACCTATTGAGGCGGCTGTGGCGGCGGCGAAGTGCATAATCTTCGATGTCGACCCGCAGGGTGCGCTTAGTATTAAAAGAAAGTTTCCTAATGCTGTTCTTGTTTTTATTCGCCATCCGTCGAAGTCTGTCCTGAGAGAGCGGCTTCTTACCAGGGGCACAGAGACGCCTGAGGAAATTGAAGGGAGGTTGAAAAAGTCAGAGGAAGAGCTTTCATGTTCTGAGAATTATGACTATGTGGTCGTGAATGATAACCTGCATGAGGCAGTAAAAGGAATTGAGGGAATTATCGAAAAAGAGAGAAGGGAACTAAAACGATGATGGAGATACCTATGGAGAAATTACTGGAGAAGGTGGATAATTCTTATGAGCTGGTAATGCTGGCTGCGAAACGCACCCGGCAGTTGGCTCAGGGCTCCCCAAAGTTGGTTGAGGCAGGTGCCTCAAAGCTGAGCACCATTGCCTTGAGGGAGATTGCCGAGGGAAAAATAAAGGGCAAGAAGTGAAGAGGAAGTTACTCCTGGGGGTGACCGGCAGTATTGCCGCCTATAAGTCGGCTGATTTAGCAAGGCGTCTTGTAGATAGGGGCATAGACGTGAGGGTGGTTATGACGAGCTCTGCCACGAGGTTTATCACGCCTCTTACGTTTCAGACACTTTTAGGCGGCCCTGTATATACAGACCTTTTTGGCGCTCAGCCTCCCCTTCATATCCCCCTTGCAAAGTGGGCAGACCTTTTTCTTATTGCCCCCGCAACCGCTGATGTGATAGGAAAGATCGCCGCCGGGGTTGCCGACGAGCTTCTTACAGCCGTTGTGCTTGCGGCGAGATGCCCGATTCTGTTGGTCCCCTCGATGAATGCCGCGATGTATGGAAATGTGGTATTTCAGGAGAATAAGAGCAGACTGGAGAGATTGGACTTTAAATTTATAGAGCCGGATTATGGGGCCCTTGCCGATGGCACAAAGGGAAGGGGGCGCTTTCCCGAGATAGAGAGGATTGTCGAGAAGGTTGTGGCGCATTTTTCTAAAGGCGGCGAGCTTGCCGGGAAGACCATTCTTGTGACTGCCGGCCCGACTCAGGAGCCTCTTGACCCTGTCCGCTTTATCAGTAATCCCTCCAGCGGGAAGATGGGTTTTTGTATAGCCGAGGTATCAAAGGGGAGGGGGGCAAGGGTCGTTCTTATAAGCGGACCTGTCTGTTTAAAACCGCCCTCAGGCGTGGAGCTTATTAATGTCAGAACCGCCGGCGAGATGATGGAGAGTGTTTGCGGCAATTTTGAGAAAGCGGATGTCCTGATTATGGCATCCGCAGTTTCAGATTACAGACCCTCTGTTTTCTCCGGGGCTAAGCTAAAGAAGGGAAGTGGGCAGATTTCACTAAAACTTGAGGAGACAGAGGATATCCTGCGCATCCTGAGTGAGAAGAAGGGAAAGAGGGTCCTGGTTGGCTTCAGCGCAGATACTGAAAAAATGGAAGAGAGCGCCCTCTCTAAGTTAAAACATAAAAACCTTGACCTTATAGTGGCAAATAATATACTCGAGGAGGGTGCAGGTTTTGGCGCTGATACAAATATTGTGAAGCTCATCGACAGCTCCGGCAGCATAGAATCCTTACCAAGATTGAGTAAGGAAAAAGTTGCCGAAAGAGTTTTGGATAAAGTAAGCGAGCTGTTTAAAACGCAATAGTCCGCAGTGGTTCCGCCTCATTCGGGCCTTTCCACACCCGGTATTGATTGTCGAATCTCCAGTCATCTGTGTTTGCTGCAAGTTTATCCTGGGGGGGATTAGAGGCTATCTCTTTTTTTGTTTCCTCCCAGCTCTTAAGCCCGCTTAATGCATCCGGTGCCCCGAGATTCTGCGCTCCAAAGGCACAGGCATATTTTAAAGCAGACTCGATTGTCTCTCCTTTTAGATATGCAGTTAAAAATCCGGCAATAGCTGAATCTCCCGAGCCGGTAGCACTGGCTATTTTCTTTACATAGTAGGTTGGTTTCCATAATTCTCTATTAGACCAGTTGTCCAAATTGCCGGGTTTGGCATAGCCAATCCCGGAAAGCCTGTCTTTAGCAGGCGTTCTTACATAGAATCCCCGGCACCCGCATTTGATAACAGCTATCTTTGTCCCAAATTTCAGCATTTTCCCGGATAATCTTGTCAGATCTTCTCCTCTTATCTTAGAGATAATGCCTCCATTAGAGCAGGCTCCCTGATACTCAAAGAATCTTTCTTTCTCCAGCATATAAAGTATTTCTTCTATACTGGGAAGAAAAATATCTACATAGGGCAGCGTTTTCTTCAGAATAACCTCCCAGTTTACTTTGCCGGAGTGGCTATTCGGGTCAGGTAAGGATACATCCAGAGAAGTAACGGCACCTGAGCTTTTTGCCTTTCTGAAAATCTTTAGTAACTCGTCTCCGTCATTCTCATAGAGATGTTTCATTAAAGGGGGATATCCTAAATGAAAAAGTTTTGCTTTAGATACTAAATCAAAATTAATATCTTCATAGCCAAAGGTATTGTTAGGACCAGGATTGTGAAAGAAAATGCGGTCTATGCCGGGAGGAGCAATAACAATTGTATATGAACTTGCTTCATCCTTTACTATATGCATACCTTTTACCGGAATAGTCTGCCTTAATAGATCAAGAGTGGTCTTTCCAAACAGGTCATCTCCTATCCTGCTTATCAATTCAACCTTAAGTCCTGAGTGGTGTAGCGCCAATCCGGTATTAGGAACAGGCCCTCCGGGAGATATGGCTGTCCCCTGGACATTTACGAGTTTCCCGGGCACGAGTAATTGTTCTATATTATTGCTGCTTGTTTCAGGAAAAACAGGAGTAATGTCCAAACAAATATGTCCGGCAGCAATTACGTCTGTATTTCTTTCCTTTCTACTTATCATAATTCAACACCATGGGGATTTCCTTTTTGCGCAACCTAAAGGTTGCGGCTGCCTGCTTTCTCCCAACGTTGCGGCTGCCTGCTTTCTCCCGACCTGGTAGCCGCAGGCTTTAGGTTGCGTTAACCTGGCTAAACTGTGATACGTTCTATGATTTTTTTGTAGGCCTCTTTGCGGTGGGCGATTAGCAAAATTGCAACTGCTTGTTTGCTGCTTATAAGTTTGTATATTACTCTGTAGTCTCCAACCCTCAGCTTTCTGTGCCCTTTTAGACTTTTTCTTAAAGGTTCTCCATAGGAAGCAGGTTCTATAAATAGTCTTGTTTCTATGGCTCTGCGTATTCTTACCCGGAGATTCCCTGGTATTCTGGGAAGGTCCTCTGCCTCAACAGCAGGGTGATATACGGCTTCCCATTTCACCCCCAGATCTCTTTGTGATGTTTGGCCTTCTTTATGTTGAATGTTTTGTCTCTTTCCTCTGCCTTCTCTAACCAGTAATCATCCTCGTATAGTTTTAAAGCTTCCCGGATAAGGTCCCTGGCTTTCAACGACATGGAAATTCCGTCCCTATCAGCAAGCTTCCTGATGGAACCATAAACAGGTCTGTCCAGAACTACATTTAACCTTGGCTTGTTAGTAGGCATTTTTACCCCCTTCATGAATAAGTGTAGCATATCTGATGAACTTTGTCAAGAGCCTAACAAGTGCCCTATTTCCATCTTTTTTACCATTACTCCTCAATTTCTTCCAGGGGTATTGTCTCGACCCCTATTGGCGTTATCAGGAGTATGATACAGGCGAGCAGGAGGAAGAGCGCAAAACCTGAAATTCCCCACAGGAAGGGGTTCTTCCCCTTTTTTCGCGCATATATAATAAATATAGCCGCCCCGAAGAAGCCGAAGATAAGGTAAAAGAGACCGTTGCTTCCTGAGAGCGCCCCAATGGTAAAGACGCCGTCAGGCCTTGCCTTTCCCGGCAGATGTCCCACAACCCCATTATAAATCTGGGATGTTAGGACCCTTGCCGGCCCGAAAGAGGAGAGTTCCTCTCCCTCAGGCCCTACCTTGATGAGCTTGCCTGCGATGAACCAGTATAGGGCTATAATGCAGATGAGCACTAACCCCGTGGTCACGGCCCTGTTTGCGAATAATCTCCTGCCCCAGGCACCAATGACAGAGACCTTTGCCAGCTCGTCCTTGTCGTTTTCCAGGCTTCCGAGGATTTTATTCAGGGCGATGTGTGTCCGATGCCATGTGTTCTCCATATTGCTGCTGCTGAGGCTTCCCACCTTTGCCAGATGCTCGATGGAGACTGATTCCGAGAGAATATCTGTAATGTCCTCTTCAGGCATCACATTTTCCCCGAAGATGTCGGATAATGCCTGCAGTTTCCTCGCTATTGAGCTTTTTAGTTCCATAAACTGCTGATTGCTCTCCTCATCAAGCGCCGCCCCCTTGCCCGCTTGTTTCATCACACTGTGGAACTTTTCCCACAGGTCTAAAAATTCTCTTAAGATAAAAATTCGCTTTTCCAGTCTTTCATCTTTCATTTTTCTTCTCCTGTGTAGGCAATGGCTTCCTCTCCAACCAGCTCTTCCAGCTGTCCCTTCAGCTCTTCGGATGGCTTGACGAGCATGTCGGCGTTGGCCAGTAATACTGTCTCCTCCCCGGCTTCTCCATGCTTCAGATGAAGATATACGGGACAATCTCCGTGATGGGCAGTGCATACCCTTTTTATGTCTAAGAGTAAGTCTTCTCCGAGCTGCGCAGTCCCCAGATGTATATGTATCTTGCTGGCGGCCTTTTTCTCCAATTGAGAGATAGGCAGGACATTTGCAATCCTGACCTTCGATTTATCCTGCCATCGGTCTACCCTGCCCTTTACATAAACAGTATTGTTCTTTCGCAGTACCTGAGAGAATTTCTCAAGCGCGTCCGGGAATGAGATTAGTTCGCACCTTCCGTCGAAATCTTCCAGCTCGATATATGCCATCCGCTTTCCGTTTCTGGTTGTAATGTTTCTAACCCCTGTAATAATCCCGATGAGCTTGACCTCGTCCCCTGCATTGAATCCGGACAGGGTTGCAGTAGTGGCATTTGCATATGTCTTGATGAGTCCCCTGTGTGAATTGAGGGGATGTCCCGAGACATAAAAGCCCAGGGTTTCTTTCTCAAAGGCAAGAAGTTCGGGCAATTCCCACTCGGGCTTTTTGGGAACGTTTTGGAAGCCTCCGTCAGACAGCTCAAGACCATCAAAGAGTGAAGCCTGCCCGATTGACTTTCCTTTCTGCCTTGCCTGTGCTGATATAATGGCATCCCCTACGGCAGACAGCAGGGAAGAGCGGGTGCTGCCAAAGGAATCAAGTGCCCCGCATTTGATAAGGCTTTCAATCACCTTCCGGTTGACCAACCGCAGGTCTAAATTTTCACAGAAATCATGCAGTGACTTGAATCCGCCTCTTTTTCCTCGAACCTTGATAATGGAAGATATGGCGGATAGTCCCACGTTTTTTACCGCCGCCAGTCCAAAGCGGATGCTTTTACCTACAATGGTGAAGAATTCACTACTTTCGTTGATATCGGGCGGGAGCACGTCAATCGCGAGATTCTGGCATTCCTTTATATATTCAACCAGTTTATCGGTGTTGCTCATTTCACTTGTGAGAAGGGCACACATAAACTCTACCAGATAATTTGCCTTCAGGTATGCTGTTCTATAGGCAATCATTGCATAGGCTGTGCTGTGTGCCTTGTTGAAGCCATAGCCTGCAAAATAACTTACGAGGTTAAAGATACGC
>CBDUUU010000052.1:0-6055 GCA_965370485.1 uncultured bacterium | reverse complement strand
TGTCCGCTATATCATTTTGCATGAGGAGGCATATCCGCAGAAGGTAAGCCCGTTTCCGTTTAAGACGACCCTTTCCAATATGAAGGGCTCTCCATTTGTTGAATTTGTGAAGCAGGATGGCCCCCTGTATCTCTTTGAGCTGAAGAGGGACATTGCGCTGGATTATGTGCAGTATTCCGTGCCGTCAAAAATGGGGGTTTTTTATGAATGCGAGCATCTCCTGTCACAGGCTGGCAGTATCAGTTTTGATGTTGACGCATCGGGAGGAAGAGCCAGATATGCGGGCGAGGCAGATAATGGCTATCTTGCCTTTGGGCCATACCAGCTCTTTCCGCCGGGCAGGTACAGGGTCGTTTTCAGGATAAAAGGTTCCAAAGACTCTGTGCGGATAGATGTTGCCTCGGATAAGGGGGAAGAGGTGATTACCTCCCGCAGGATAAGGGGCAGGGCGGCAGGAGGCTACTCTGACTATGAGCTTAATTTTGCAATATCCGGCTTAAGTGAGCTGGAGTTCCGCATAGAGGTCTGCGGGGACGGCGAGGTCTGGGCAGATTACGTCTATCTTACATTTCAGGGTGAAGAGGACCCGCTCACGAAACTTGAGGCTGAGGATATGTTTCATACCGGCAGAGAGATTCGGGATGCGCGGGCATCCGGGGGGGCGGCTGTTTATGGTGACCCGCTCATTGACCCGCCGGATAAGCTCGTTTTTGGCGGAAGCAGGAGATATGCCCGGGGCTCATATATTGCCTCTTTCCGATTAAAGACAGCCCAATGCGCAAGGGAACCTGTAGCCGCCGCGAGAGTGCTGCTATCTGGTTCGGGAATAATTCTAGCTGAGAGCGAAATCTGCGGCACAGACCTTGAGGAACCGGGGAGATATCAGGATGTAGAATTACCATTCTCCCTGAATAAATCACAGGCGCTTGACTTTGAGATTGTTTTTAAGAAGAGGTCAGGCCTCTGGGTGGATAAGATTGAGATAGGCCGCGTCACCCCCACCTCTCCTCCCCCTTCGAGGGGGAGGATTAAGGAGAGGGTAAGATGATAGAGATTTCTGTTGTTATACCGGCATATAACGAGGAGAAGAGGATTCCGAAGACGCTCCGGGAGATAACGGCGTATTTAAAAAGCAGGTTTAGCAGTTATGAAGTCATTGTTGTGGATGATGGCAGTGCCGATGGAACGTATGAGCTCTGCCGTGATTTTCTCAGTCCGGGCGGATGCGGGCGGGCGCTGAGGAATGAGCAAAATTGCGGAAAGGGCTATAGCGTCAGAAAAGGGATGCTTTCTGCACAGGGCAGGCTGAGGTTATTTTCTGATGCGGATATGTCAACTCCTATACAGCAGCTTGAAAGGCTGCATGCCGAAATTCGTAATGGGTACGATATAGTAATAGGTTCAAGGAGCCTTTCGGATTCTGATATCAAACTGCACCAGCCGCTTTACCGTGAGTTGATGGGAAAAGTTTTCAATCGCTTTGTGCAGAGTGTCGCAGTCAGGGGAATCATAGATACTCAATGCGGATTTAAACTATTTACGGCTAAGGCGGCTAATGATATTTTTGTGAGACAAATTAGTAACGGTTTCTCATTTGATGTTGAGGCCCTTTTTATTGCAGATAAACTCGGTTATCGGGTGAAAGAAATCCCCGTTACCTGGATTAACTCTCCGGAATCAAAGGTTAGCCCTGTTACGGATTCCGCAAGAATGTTGTTAGACTTGTTTCTTATAAGGACCAGAAATCTAAGAGGGATTTACCGGTGAAAAGTGCCCTTGTGTTTTTGATTATAGTTGGCTTCCTTTTTCGGCTCTGGGGTATCGGGCACGGGCTTTCATATGGGGACGTATACCATCCCGATACACCAAAGCAGATGGCATTTCTGCACGAATATATCGATGGCGACTATACAGGCAAAGAGCATATCGGCAGGGATTATTGCGGCTATCCTTCCTTTCACATTCACCTGGCAGAATGGGCTTACAGGGCGCTGAGGGTTATGGCGCGGGGGGCAGGGTATACAGGTTGGAAGATGTCTGCAATGGGGCTATATCTTCTGGCAAGATTGATGCTTGCGGCTATGTCAGCCGTTACCATATATTTTATCTATAAAACGGGCGCATTGCTTTTTAACCGGACTGTTGGATTTTTATCTTCATTGCTTTTTGCCGTTCATCCGTTTCCTATCTCTCTGGCGCATTTCATAATGGGTGATACTGCAATGGTCACTTTTGCGGTTATCTCTGCATTTTACTTTTCCCGCACCTTGAAAGAGAACCGCTTATCCGACTTTTTTTGGGCAAGCTTCTTTGCAGGGCTCTCGGCCTCTGCCAAGTATAACGGGATTTTAATTGTTATTCTCGGCATTTTCCCGCTTTTCTGCAATCGCAGGGACGGCAGGCTTAGTTTTCGCCTGTTGATGCTCACTGGAGGCGCGCTTGCGGGCTTTATAGTCGGAACGCCTGCGGTGTTTGTTGGGCCTGGTGAGGCAGTTCGCAGTATATTTGCTTTCTACAGCCACACCTCGAATTTCGGGTTGGGCGGACATGAGTTCATGCAGCCCAGATTAATAACGGCATTGAGGCATGTCCCGGAAAATATGCATATGTTCAGGGAGTCCTTTGGCCTGGTCCTTTCACTGCTGAGTATCGCCTCGGTGGTATGGGTTCTTATCAGAAAAAGAACTGCGCCGTATATTTTTGTTCTCATTTTCCCCATTTCCTATCTGTGTATTGCGGTTTATGCAAAGCCGGCTATGCAGCCCCTTTATTATCTGCCGGTATTTCCATTCCTGTTTATTCTGATATCTGTCTTTGTGGATTCTATTAAGCGCCGGAGGGTGATGATATGTGCCCTTTTCTGCATCCCTGTTGTCATGTGTGTTTATGCATCTTTCAGAGAGGCATTTTTCTTTGGACATGCCGATACAAGAAGGGCGGCTTGCGAGTGGGTCTGCCGGAATGTGCCGCCGTCTTTCGGGGTTTCCGGAAGCAGGTATTCCATAGATGACCCCTATGCCGGGTACGCGGGCGAGAGGGACTCCGGGCAATTTTTCATTTCGAGCCATCTCGGAGGGATGCCGGTTCCTAAAAAGGGGATTCTGGTGAAAGAGTTTTCTCTTGAGAATGCGATACCCCCTGTGATACACAGAAACCCTTCTATTAAGGTGTTTATGATTCCCCGCGAGGGTATCGGGGGCGGGTTCAGCGTCCCCCCATTTGTGCGTTGCCCTGCAAGAGAGCCGGGAACGGGGCTTGTCTTCTTGAATGGGAGGAATTTTGGGATTGACCCCCTGCAGTTTCAGATAAAGCCCGGGAGGAAGCTGGTATTGGTGAGCGAGAAGCCGGTTGAGGCGGCAGCAGTTTTGCTGACCAACAATTTTTCTCCTACGGTAGTGGGGATAAGGCTTGGATGGAGGATAAAAAGAGTGAATCTTGCTCCTTATCAGACAAAAATAGTTCTGTTCGAGCGTCCGGCGAGGGGTTTCCCTTTTACAAAGTATTTTTACAGGCTTTCTATTGACAAGGGCAGGGATAGCTCGCAGGTTTTTGTCAGGATAGCGGCTAACCCCCGCGGGATAGAAAGGCTTTATCGCGACGCAGGTCTGCATAGAGAGGCGCCTGAGTTGATTGAGAGCGAGGGTGTGAGGGATATAGAATTGAGTGAGGAGTTCTTGCGCAGTGTCAATACAGTCAGATTTGAGGGTGTGGATTTTGCTTCCCTTCACGGCTGCTTGCTCGCTGATGACATTAGGATAAGCTGCCGGGAGGGGGAGATGGATTGCATACACGGGCCGTATTATGGTTTCCCTCGAGGCAAATTCATTGCAAGGTACAGGTGTAAGATAACAGGTGTATCCAGTGGCAGTGAAATTAAACTGGACGTTGCCGCAAGGCTCGGCACTAAGGTTATTGCAGAGACCACTTTAAAGCCGGAGGAGACAGAGGGGTTTATAGATGTGAACCTGCCATTTTTTGTCGATGCTCCGGCAGAGATACTGGAGTTCAGGATAACTTTAAAAGGTAAGGGGGAAATACTTCTTGATTATGTTGAGGTATTTCCGGATATGACAGGGGGAAATTATGAGAACAATGAGTGAACTAAGGGGTTGCGTTTTGTTTTTGGCGCTCGTTTTTGCGAGCGTTGGCATATCAGCTAATTATTTCCCGCAGGATTGGGAGGTTGGCGAGATGCGATGGGATGGCAGCAGGCAAAATGCAGATGCCTGCTTTGGGGCTCTTCACAGGTATATTGGTTTTGGTGATAGTCTCACCTGGGGATGGACGGCTGATTACTGGGACTCGCGCGGAGGCTATGGGCCCTGCCTGCAGGAGATGCTGAGGGTTGTTCAGCCCGGGGCAGTAGTGATATTGTGCGGGTATGGAGGCGAAAAGACTTGCGCCGGGGTCGAGCGGATAGATTCTGTCCTTGCAGAAGAGGCGCCTGAGTATCTGTTGATTCTCGAGGGGACAAATGATGTTCAGGCGGCAATTCGCAGTGAGATTATTTTCCTGAACCTCCGGGAGATGGTAAGAAAGACGAGGGAATATGGGAGTATACCGGTTCTGGGGACACTGCCTCCCAGGCGTGACTGCTGGTATATGAGCAGCTGGAGCGAGGACCTTAACAGGGATTACATACGCCCCTTTGCCCGGCAAGAGAAAGTTCTTCTTGCCGACCACTGGAAGTTTTTTAATGAAAAACCTGACTGGAGGAAGTATATAGATGAAAATGGCCAGCATCCGAACGCCGCAGGTTATGACCTTATGGCGGAGTGCTGGTTTGTTGCCATTGAGGAGGACCCCCCTCCTGCCGGGCTGACTGCCGCTGCCAGAGGGGAAGTGGTGCGGTTGAGCTGGGATGCGAATAGCGAGACAGGCCTCGAGGGATACAATGTGTACAGGAGGCTATCTTCCCTGGATGGCTACGAAAAGCTCAACGGCGATTTGCTTACTGAGACTGCCTATGAAGACACAGAGGCTGCCTCAGGGTCTTGTATTTATGCAGTGACTGCGGTTGACAGGTGCGGCAATGAGAGCGAGTATTCCGACGGGATTATGGTCAATTGGGACAATGGGGATTGTTTTATTGCAACGGCTTCTTACGGGGCATTGACGGGTGAAGTGGAGGCATTGCGCCGCCTGCGCGACGGGGTTCTTCTGAAGAGTTGTCCGGGCAGGGCTCTGGTCCGCTCTTATTATAGATTAAGCCCGCCCGCGGCAAGATTCATCTCTAAGAGAGATTTTGCAAAGGCGCTTGTCAGGGCAGAGCTCAAGCCGGTTGTGTTATTGGCAGGGCTTCTGCTAAGCAGATGAATAGAAAGGCAATCTTATTTTTAATGGTGATTGCTGTTCTTGCCGGAATAGCCATCAGAGTCGCACATTATAAGTTGGATCTGTACAATTCTGATGAGGCAATAGTTGGCGTAATGGGGATGCATATTTTGCGCGGAGAAGACTTTCCGGCTTTCAATTACGGCATTTCATATATAGGGAGTCTGGAGGCATACCTTGCTGCGCTTATGTTTAAGCTGTTTGGCATATCTGTTCTGTCTCATCATTTGGTTCTCATTCTTTTCACGATAATATATTGTTTTGCGATGTATTCCCTGTCTGCAAGACTGTTTGAGAGCAGAAAAGTGGGGCTGTTGGCTCTATCGTTTGCGCTTGTATGCCCGTCTTTTCTTGGCTTCTGGAATCTAGAGGCAATAGGGGGGTATATGGAGTCCCTCGCCTTTGGCACGCTAATTTTCATACTGGTTCATCAGATAGTATGGAGGAATGAGAAGAGAGTTGTTTTTTTTCTCATGCTCGGGCTTCTTGTCGGAATTGCATGGTGGACGGGAGGATTTGTAGTGTATTATGTCCTCACTGCCGCCGTTTTCCTCTTCCTTAAGGATAAAATATTTTTTCTGCGCAGAAATTTCCTGGTTCTTATAACGGGTTTTTTCGTCGGCAGTTTGCCTTACTGGATATATCAGTTCGGCACCGGATTTGAATCTATGTCATTTTATGGTTCGAGGCAGGGCAGTTTTTCCCTTGATGTGCTGACCGG
>CBDUUU010000051.1:0-6072 GCA_965370485.1 uncultured bacterium | reverse complement strand
TTAGGGTGTCAGTGGCTGATTGGCGTAAACTCCGTGGGCAGTCTCAGGGAAGAGATAAAGCCTCTCGACATCGTCCTGCCTGACCAATTCTTTGACCGCAGCTCAAGAAAATGTACATTTTTCGAAAAGGGGCTTGTTGCCCACGTCAGTCTTGCCGAGCCGACCTGCAAGGCGCTCAGGGATGTTATAAGAGGGGCAGGTCCGGGCAAGGGGGTAACCATTCACAATGGCGGGACATATATAAATATGGAGGGTCCGGCCTTCTCCACGCGCGCAGAGTCAAACGTTTACAGGCAGTGGGGGTTTGATGTCATTGGTATGACAGCGTTCTCAGAGGCAAAATTGGCAAGAGAGGCAGAAATCTGCTACGCAGCGATAGCTTTGGTGACTGACTATGACTGCTGGCGAGTCGGCGGGGAGTCCGTAACGGTTGAGGTAATCATAGAGAACCTGAAAAAGAACATACAGGTTGCAAAGGAGGTTATAAAATCAACTGTTCGGCAAATCCCGGAGGAACGTAATTGCCACTGCGCCAGCGCTCTCAGTAATGCCATCGTTACCTCACCCGGTGAAATCTCCCCGTCTGTCTTGGAAAAGTTAAGAATCATTGTGGGAAAATATGTTGACAATCTAGCATCTTGAACAAGATGAGGCGGCTCGTCCGTCTTCGGACAGAATGAAAATTCTTAAAAGAGTAATAGCAGGAATCCTCGTAGTAACCGCCCTGTTCCTCTACTTTTATTTAACTGATGAGACTAAGGGCACTGCCCCTGAGGTGTTTATCTGCCCAATTATGTATGATGGGCCCATTGTTATTCGAAACGACGATATGGGGGATGGATACTTTGGCGCCAAACGAAGAGGCAGACTGCACAAAGGGGTTGACCTTCTTGCAAGCGTGGGCGAGGCTGTTTATGCATCGAAATCAGGAAGGGCGGTTGTCCGAAACGACCCCGGCGGATATGGCAGATACATAAAGATTTATCACCCGGGAGGCTTCATGACATTATATGGGCATCTGTTTGAGGTTTGCGTCAAAACAGGGCAGAAGGTCTCTCAGGGGCAGATTATCGGAAAGGTTGGCAGGTCCGGAAATGCGCGGTATAAGGGGATGAAAACGCACCTGCATTTTGAGATTAGAACAGGCGATACCGCAATAGACCCAATGGGTCTTATAAAATAGAGGGTAACCGTTCACGATTCCCTGTTCTGGGAAAATCCTGTTGCAAATTCTTAAGAATCTGATAAGATAGATTTAGAGGAGATTATGGGTAATAAGTTCTGTAATTTATTTGGAAAGAAAAAAAGAAAATCGGAACTTAAAGAAAGGAGGTAAATAATGCATGTGAGTGATATTCCTGAAATTGCTCAATTAAGTACGCCGGAAAAGATTCTGTTAGCTGAGGATCTATGGGAAAGCATCACTTCGGATGAGTCCAACGTGTGTATACCACATAGCCACAAAGAGGAGTTGGACAGAAGGCTTAAGAATTATGAATCTAATCCGGGGAAACTTCTCTCTCTTGAGGAGCTCCAAGCAAGGATAGAGACAAGGAAATGATGCATGTCCTACACTTCCTTCCCGAAGTAGAGGAAGATGTCATTGCCAGTTATGCATGGTATGAAGAAAAGGTGTCCGGACTTGGTGAGGAATTCCTTCGACTCTTTTATGCCAGCGCCGGAGAAATTCCACGAAATCCATTGCTTTACCCAAAGGTATACGCTGAGTTTCGGCGTCAGTTACTTAGGCGTTTTCCATACGCTATTTACTTTAAAGTGGAAGATGACAAAATTATTGTGTTTGGGGTTTTTCATTGTGCGCGCGATCCGCACACAATTAGAGAAAAATTGCAGGATCGAAATAGATCATACTGATATAGAAAAACTTGGCAATGAAAAAAATCGATAAAATTCTAAAAGACCTGGGTCAGCGTTAGAAAGCCCCGCTCCGCGAGAGAAAAAACTGGATTGTCCGGTCAAGCATGCCCTCTGACTCGATCAGGGGGCCGGACAATGACAGTGTAGAACAATGTTTAATTTGATTTTTAAGAAAATATTCGGGACGAAGAACGAGCGTGAGCTCCGACGGCTCGGCGCGACTGTTCAGAAGATTAATGAGCAGGAGCCGGCAGTTTCAGGGCTGACGGATGAGGGGCTTCGGGCAAAGACAGATGAATTCAGGAAAAGGCTCAAAGGGGGGCAGAGCCTGGACTCTCTTTTAGTTGATGCCTTTGCGGTTGTCAGAGAGGCGGCAAAGAGGACTGTTGGCATGAGACCCTTTGACGTCCAGCTCGTCGGGGCAGTTGCCCTGCATGAGGGAAAGATTGCCGAGATGGCTACAGGAGAGGGGAAGACGCTCGTTGCAACTATGCCGCTGTATCTAAACGCGCTTACGGGACACAGGGCGCATCTTGTCACGGTGAATGATTATCTTGCCAAACGTGACAGGAGCTGGATGGGCCCCATATATGAGTTACTCGGGATGAAGGTGGGCCTCATCCAGCATGATATGGACCCAGAGAGGCGCAGAGAGGCTTACCTGTGCGACATCACCTACGGGACAAATAACGAATTCGGCTTTGACTATCTGCGGGATAATATGGTCGTCCAAATCGTGGAAAAGGTTCAGCGTCCTCTGCATTATGCCATTGTGGATGAGGTGGATTCCATCCTGATTGATGAGGCGAGGACACCCCTGATTATCTCCGGCCCGGCGGAAGAGTCCACAGAGAAATATTACACGGCGGCTAAAATTGCAAGCCGCCTGAGCGGCAGAAGAATCACCAGCAAGGACGAGACGGAGGCAAAGGCAAAAGAGCAGGATTTGTCTGAAGGGTATGATTATGTTGCTGATGAGGAAAAACAGACCATATCATTATCTGAGGCAGGCGAGATAAAGGCGGCAGAGGGATGGGGGGTAGAAAACCTGCATGAAATAGATAAGATTGATGAACGCCATCTTACAATCGCCGCCCTGAGGGCAAAGGAGTTTTTCAAAAAGGACGTTGACTACATGCTCAAAGACGGCAGGGTGATAATTGTAGATGAGTTCACGGGCCGGCTGATGCCCGGCAGACGATGGAGCGATGGACTCCACCAATCTATCGAGGCAAAGGAAAATGTGGGTATTGAGCGGGAAAACCAGACCCTTGCTACTATTACATTCCAGAACTACTTTCGGATGTATGAGAATCTTGCCGGGATGACAGGGACAGCCGATACAGAGGCGGCTGAGTTTTACGAGATTTATAAGCTGCCCGTGGTGGTCATCCCCCCGAATAAGAAACTCAGACGCACAGGCCACCCTGATGTCATTTATAAGACCTCTGCGGAGAAATTCAAGGCTGTTGCAGATGAGATTGAACACCTTCACAGGGAGGGAAGGCCTGTTCTGGTCGGGACAATCTCGATTGAGAAATCCGAGCGGCTGAGCAGTATGCTGAAACACAGGGGTGTCCCGCATAATGTCCTCAATGCAAAATATCACGAAAAGGAGGCTGAAATTGTAGCCGGTGCAGGCGAACCCAATGCCGTTACCATAGCGACCAATATGGCAGGAAGGGGCACAGATATTGTCCTGGGCAAGGGCATTGCGGAAAAGGGAGGGCTTCACATAATAGGAACGGAGCGGCATGAGGCAAGGCGGATTGACAATCAGCTTCGCGGAAGGGCAGGCAGACAGGGGGACCCAGGTTCTTCAAGATTTTATCTCTCTCTTGAGGATGACCTTATGCGCATCTTTGCCTCCGAGAGGGTCTCTTCCATTATGGAGCGTCTCGGGTGGGAGAAAGGTGTGCCGCTTTCATCCACAGAATGGGCTGACAGACTGCTCAGTAAGACAATTGAGAACGCCCAGAAAAGGGTCGAGGGGCACAACTTTGACATAAGAAAGCATCTACTCGAATATGACAATGTGATGAATGAGCAAAGGGGGATTATCTATGAGCAGAGAGACCTTCTCCTGCAGGGCGAGAATGTAAAAGAGTACACATGGGAGATGGCAGAGACTCTGACCGAGGAGAAAATAACCCTGTTTGCGGGAGAGGGCCGGCACCCCGATGACTGGGACCTCGAGGGTCTGTCTGTCTGGCTCAAGGATGCGTTTGGTATTACCCTGAGCAGGGCAGAGGTTAGCGGGAGCACCTGCGGCGGGGAACTGCGCGATTATATTCTAAAAAGGATACAGTCTATTTACGGCGAAAGGGAGGGGGAAATAGGCGGGGAGTTCCATCACCTGGAGCAGGTAGTATTTCTTGGGATAGTCGATGGTAACTGGAAGGACCATCTTTATGCCCTGGACCACCTTAAGGAAGGCATCCACATGCGCGCCTATGGCCAGCGTGACCCCCTCATTGAGTATAAAAGGGAGGCGTTCGAGCTTTTCCAGGAGATGACCCGGCGCATCAGGGAGAGGTGTGTTCAGACAATATTCAGGATGTCTGCCTCCCGGGGCGCAGAGGTAACATTGACTGTCTCTCGGAGCTGGCAGGGAAAGGAAGAGTTCAGAAGCCTTGAGCCCTTTGGTTCAGAGCATCCTGCCGCCAAAGAGGGGAAAGAGGGGGAGGTTGCAGCCACGACTGCCGGGGGGAGAGAATCAGAACCTGCCGGTGAGACTGCCGGTAGGGCAGCACCCTATAAGAGAGAGGGAGAGAAGGTTGGGCGCAATGACCCGTGCCCGTGCGGGAGCGGGAAGAAATATAAGAAGTGCTGTGGGAGGAAATAAGATGTTTGAGCAGTGTAAGGAAAAACTTGCCGGGCTTAATAGGCGCCTCGGTGAAATTCGAGGTTATCTTTGATGTTGATAAAAAAGAGAAGGAAATTAAACAACTCGAGGCTAAGGCAGCCAGGCAGGATTTCTGGAGCAATCCGCAGGAGGCTCAAGTCTGCACAAAGCGGCTCAACGAGCTGAGGGGCGAGATAGGCCGCTGGTATGAGCTGTCCAAACAGGCAGATGAACAGGCCGGTTTGATTGAGCTGGCTGAGGAGGCAAAGGAGGACAGTTACCTGGAGGAGGCAGACAGACTCGTCAAGAATCTTCTTGAGGAGGTTGCCTATCTTGAGCAGGTCAAATACCTCTCGGGGGAGTTTGACAGAAATAATGCAATCTTCGGCATTCATGCAGGCGCAGGCGGGACCGAGTCCTGCGATTGGGCACAGATGCTCCTGCGTATGTACGGCAGATGGGTCGAAAAAAAGGGGCTCTCCCTGCACATTACAGAAATACTGCAGGGGGAGGAGGCAGGGCTCAAGAGTGTTACAACCCTGGTGAGCGGGGAGTTTGCGTATGGGTATCTGAGAGGCGAGCGGGGAATACATAGACTCGTTCGCATCTCTCCGTTCGATGCCAACAAAAGGCGGCATACGTCCTTTAGCTCTGTAGATGTGATTCCCGAGGTCAACGAGAAAATCTCGGTGGATGTCAAAGATGCAGAGCTGAGGGTTGATACATACAGGGCAAGCGGCGCCGGCGGTCAGCACGTCAACAAAACAGACTCTGCTGTCCGCATTACACACATACCCACAGGGATTGTCGCCCAATCTCAAAACGAGCGCTCTCAGTTCCAGAACAGAGCCACAGCTATGCGAATCTTAAAGAGCAGACTTTTTGAACATCTGAGGGAGAAAAAGGAAAGAGAGCTGTCCGAGAAGATGGGCGAGAAGGCAAAAATCGGCTGGGGCAGCCAGATTCGCTCATATGTCTTTCAGCCGTATTCAATGGTGAAAGACCACCGGACAGGGGTAGAGACAGGCAACATTCAGGCGGTGATGAATGGCGAGATTGATAGCTTCATCGAGGCGTATTTAAAAAGAGGTTCAACACTTTGAGACGGGTGAGCCGGCAGGTTTGTGTTGGCGGGGTCGAGATTGGCGGGGATGCACCCATCTCTGTCCAGTCTATGACCAAGGTTGACACAGCCGATGTCCCCGCAACAGTCAGCCAGATTCATGCCCTGACGAAAACAGGGGCTGAGATTGTTCGCGTGGCGGTCCCTGATATGGCCTCGGCGGGGCTTATCGGGGAGATAAAAAGGAAGATAAAAATCCCTCTTGTGGCAGACATCCATTTTGACT
>CBDUUU010000050.1:0-6077 GCA_965370485.1 uncultured bacterium | reverse complement strand
TTTCCCACACCTGTCTTTTGGAACTTCTATCTTCATAGCAACCTCCATTTGTGCATTATTCTCTTCCTTCTGGCACGCCCGGGAGGATTCGAACCTCTGACCTACGGCTCCGGAGGCCGCCGCTCTATCCACTGAGCTACGGGCGCAAAAGGGGCATATCCAGAAGCTGACTCAGGTTTGTAATGGTATCAGGCAGGCCGTTTCCCTGCCTGTCAATATGAACCGCCTTAATACCGGCCTCACAAGCCTTTACATAATCCAGTTCCCTGTCGTCACCAATGTGCAGGAGCTCACCCGGCGCTATGCAAAGTTTCTTGCAGACCTCCAGGTAAAGGTGGGATGTCTTGAAACCCTTAAAATCCGAGACCGCAGAAAAGGTAGCGGAAAAATTGTGCGCCCCAAGCAGCCTCATCTTTACCTCAAGAAAATCCCTTGGCATTGTTGTGATAATAATGATGGGGAATCTTCTGCCAAGTTCCCTCAAAACCTCATCTACCTCAGGGTGAACCTTTATCTGCGGGACATATTTATCCAGGACCACACTCATACTCGCTCCCAGATTGAAATGCCTCATCCAGCTATCCGTATCATACCATCTAAGGTCATCCGCGCCAACCTTCTCGTACTCACCGATGACTTTCTCCTTTGCCTCGCTAAGGCTGACACTGTGCCTCTGGGCATACATGGCCGGAACCCCCTCCAGCCAGACAAGGTCATTGTACCTGGTATCTACAAGTGTCCCATCCACATCAAAAGAGACTACCTTAATGCTCATTATAAAACCTCAGAAATCCTCGACAAAAGCCTGTCAAGCCCCGTGTTTGCAAGGGCTGAGATAAAAAGGGCATCGCTGTGGCAGCTTCGCAAATTTTCTGCCTGCTCCACCCTCAGCCTGTCAATCTTATTCAAGGCAAGTATTTGCGGAGACCCACTTGCGCCAAGCCCTGAGAGTGCCTTTTCTACAACCCCTATCTGATGATAAAGATAGGGGTTGCTTGCATCCGCCACATGCACAATCACATCTGCATGCTTTATACTCTCAAGAGTAGAATGGAAAGACGCAACCAGCTCAGAGGGAAGATTCCTGATAAAGCCCACTGTATCGTTCAGTATCGCCTCCCTCCCCGGGAGCTGGAGGCGGCAGGCAGATAAACTCAGGGTCGTAAAGAGCCTGTCATCCACAGGGATACCTTTGCCTGTCAGGGAGTTCATCAGCGTAGATTTACCTGCATTTGTATAGCCAACCAGGGCTATGTTCTTATACCTGCTTCTGCGCTTTCCCTGAACAAGCCTGCTCTTCTGAACCCTTAATAGCTCCTTCTTGAGATGAACAATCCTCCTGCTTATGTCGCGATGTCTCTCCTCAAGCTTATCCTCACCCGGGCCCCGCACACCAATCCCTCCCCTTATCCGCGAGAGCGGTTTTGTAAATGCCCCAAGGCGGGGCAGGAGATGCTGGAGATTGGCAAGCTTAACCTGCATCTGTGCCTCACGGGACTGAGCATGCCTTGCGAATATCTGCAGGATGAGCTCCACCCTGTCTATAACCCTGACCCGGAGCTCAAAATCAAGATTTCTCACCTGGTTAGGGTTTAGTTTATTATCAAATATAACTGCCTCTGCGCCGGTACCGGCAACCACCGTTCCAATCTCTTTGAGCTTTCCGCCTCTTAAAAATGTGGATGGCATCGGCTTTCTCAGGCATCTCTGCCTCACCTCTCCCACAATTATTGCGCCCACAGTTCCCGCTAAATTTTTAAGCTCCGCAAACCCGTCAAGGGCATCCTCCTCCCTCACCCCATCGAGCACCGCCTGGACCAGCACAACCCTCTCTCCATCCGCAATGGTCCTCTCAATGTTTACAACAGGGCCGGTATGCTTCATCGCCTGTATTATACCACAAACGGTCTATTGTGCCAAAAGTCCCGCCAAAAAAATTTCAACTTGACATAGATATGACTCTGTGCTAATCTGCCGTTGATTTGGGTACTAAGCGAGGTTTGTGGACAATTTGGTTTTAGAAGGCGTTTTACTTCTTGTCCTTGTTCTGCTGTCGGCATTCTTCTCCGGGGTAGAAACAGCCCTAACCTCTCTCAGTAAAGCGAGGCTTCGAATGCTGATAGACCGTGGAGACAAAAGGAGCAAAACCTTTGCCCTATGGCTGAATGACCCGGGCAGACTCCTGGCCACGATCCTGTTCGGCAACAATGTCGTAAACATCTCTGCCTCTGTCCTGGCAACCATCATCGGGCTCAGCCTCCTGAAAAACACAGCCGCAAGAGGCAATGTCGGCTTGATGGTCACCGTTATTATGTCCTTTATAGTTCTTGTCTTTGGTGAGCTCACGCCAAAGACGTATGCCCGCCAGAACGCCCAGGCAGTAGCCGCCCGCACAATAGGTGTTATCAGGGCACTGTCTATCCTGTTCCACCCCCTGATACAGGGGCTTCTCTTCATCTCAGGGAAGTTTGTAAAGGTACTGGGCGGGGGTGTGACTGCCCCCAGCCCATTTGTAACGGCGGAGGAGATGAAGACTGTCATCTCCTTAGGAGAAGAAGAAGGAATCCTGAAAGAAGAAGAGAGGGAGATGATTGAGAGTATTTTCGAGTTTGGAAACACCAGAGTAAGCGAGGTAATGGTCTCCAGAATGGAGATGACATCCGTAGAGCTGAGGACATCATTCAAAGAGATTATCTCCCTTCTCACAGGGGTAGGACACTCACGGATACCTGTTTATGACAAGACTATAGATAACATCGTTGGCATCTTATATGCAAAGGATGTTTTAAAGATGACCAACAGCGGGACACAGGAAAAACACGTCTTGAAAGACCTTATCCGCCAGGCGTATTTTATTCCTGAGACAAAAAAGGTCAACGAGCTGCTGCACGAGTTTCAATCAAGAAAGATACATATGGCCATAGTGGTAGACGAATACGGCGGGACGTCAGGGCTTGTGACACTGGAGGACCTGATTGAAGAGATTGTAGGCGAAATCGAGGATGAACACGATATCAAAAAAGGAGAGGTGGAAACGGTCTCGGACAATACTGTGATTGTTAGCGCCAGAATGCATATAGACAAGGTTAACGAGAGATTCGGGATAGACCTGCCCGAGGAAAAAGGGATTGAGACACTGGGAGGTTTTCTCACAAATCTTATCGGAAGTGTTCCAAAGGCAGGCAGGATTATAAATTATAAATCCCTCACATTCACCATCGCCTCATCAGGCAAACGCCGAATCATAAAGGTGGAGATAAAGAATAACAAAGGTCAGCTGAGGAGTGAAAGCGGTGATTGAGAAACTGCGCAGGAACTTTATAGCAGGCTCCCTTCTTGCTCTTCCGTCTGTTGTTACCATTTTTGTATTATGGTGGCTTTTTGTACGCCTGGTCAGCCCGCTGGTCAACCTGCTTGTTAAACCAATGATTTCATATTTTGCCCCGGGTATCCTCGAAGAAATCTTCGGGCCCGGGCTCTCTTCATTTATCTGGAATTGCATCTCTGTTATAGTGCTGGTCCTGCTTATCATAGTCCTGGGGACTATTGCGAGAAACATCATTGGCAGGAGGCTAATCTGGTTTGCAGAGAGACTCCTCTCAAGGATACCCATCGTAAGCAAAATATATACCGGCTCCCAGCAGATAGGACAGGCATTCCTTGGGGAAAAAAAGGGGGGATTTAGCAGAGTGGTGCTTTTTGAATACCCTAAAAGCGGCATCTATTCCCTCGGGCTGGTCTCGGGGCCGACAGAAGGCGAAATTCAGGAGAAGGTAAAGGAGGCTGTCGTTAATATCTTCATACCCACAACGCCAAATCCCACCTCAGGATTAATGGTTATGGTTCCGGAGAAGGATGTCATAACCCTCAAGATGAGCGTAGAGGAGGCATTAAAATTTCTAATCTCCGGGGGGAAGGTTACGCCGGCGCTGAAAAACAAATGAACACAGAATATAGAAAAGAAAGCGCCGGGGCAATTATGACCACCAACTACATCTTCCTTGAGGAAGAAATGAAGGTTCACGATGCAATCAAAGAGCTGCGGAGAGCAAAGAATGTAGATTCCGTATCCTATATCTATGTTACCGATAAAAGGAGGCACCTCATCGGGGTGCTCTCCCTGCGCCGGCTAATCATATCAGGAGAAGACCGGCCGCTGGGGGACATAATGAACCCGGACGTCCACAGCGCCGCAGCCGACACAGACCAGGAGGAGGTCTCCCGCCTCATCCAGAAATACGGATTCAGGTCGCTGCCAATTATTAACGAAAAGGGGCAGCTGGTCGGAAGGATAACGGCCGAGGATGCCATGGATGTAATTGTAGAAGAGGCAACGGAAGACATCTACAAAATGGCAGGAACAGACGACGAAGAGATTTCAAAAAAATCCATCCTTCAGGTAGTTTGTTTGAGACTTCCCTGGATTATAGTCTCACTCATCGGCGGAATCATAGCCGCAACCATCTTAAAAAACTTTGGCTCCACTCTGAAAAGTGTCATTGCCCTCGCCTTCTTTGTTCCTGTAATTATGGGAATGGGGGGAAATATCGGAATTCAATCCTCAACAATCACCGTCCGGGGGCTGGCAGTCGGCCGGATAGAGCTGGGGCAAGTGTGGAAAGTTATCTCCAGAGAAGTCTGCACAGGAATCCTGATGGGCATAATATGCGGGATCGTCGTTGGAGCAGCCGCACTGCTCTTTCAGAAGACAGTCATCCTCGGGGTGGTCGTAGCCCTGTCTATGTTCATAGCCATTACCGTGGCGGCGACGACCGGCGTCTTGATTCCCCTTGCCTTCAAAAAACTCAAGATAGACCCTGCCATCTCCACAGGGCCTTTCGTTACCATGGCAAATGACCTCACGGGCCTGCTCATTTACTTTTCCCTCGCCTCTCGGCGGGTGAGATATATGGTATAAAGGATGCTCCAGGAAACCGAGGCCATTGTCCTTAAAACAATAGACTGGAAAGAAACAAGCAAGGTTGTCGTCTTTTACACGGCCAGGCACGGAAAAGTCTCTGCCATCGCCAAAGGGGTAAAAAGAGTGAAAAACTCTTCCATTGAGAGTATCGAGCCCTTTACACTGGTAGAGCTTATCTATTATAATAAGGAAGACAGGGACTTGCAAATAGTAAGCAAATGTGCTATAAAGAGATTCTTTGGGGAGATGAGGCAGGACCTCTTAAAGATGGCCTATGCCTCGTATGTGATTCAATTGGTCGATGAACTGGTAAGCGGGAGAGAGAGAAGTGAGGCGCTGTTTGACCTGGCTGCAGAGACACTCGCCGCAATAGAGAAAGCCCGGGAACTCGAGCTGATTGTCAGGGCGTTTGAGCTCAAACTTGTGAAGATTCTTGGATATCTTCCGCTTCTGGAAAGCTGCGTATCCTGCCGCAGGCCGCTTAGAGATTTACCTGACTATTTGGCTATGAGTAACTCATCAGGCGGAATCATCTGCCGGAACTGCCGCAGGCCCGGAGAAACACTGACGCCAATCTCCCGGGGCACAATCTTAACCCTCTCGTACCTATGGAAAGAGCCGATAAAAAGAATAGGGCGGCTGAGGCCGTCATCATCCACTCAGAACGAGCTAAAGAATGTATTATATCTTTATATCCGTCATCTTCTCGGTAAGCAGCTGAAGACACGGAATTTCCTGGAGGAGATAGCAGGGTGAGCTCAGCCGAGACTATGAACAAAATCGTCTCCCTGTGCAAACGGCGCGGGTACATCTACCCTTCAAGTGAAATCTACGGCGGGATTAATAGCTGCTGGGACTATGGTCCGCTCGGAGCGGAGTTAAAGAGAAATATCAGGGAGCTATGGTGGAAATCGATGACCTACCTGAGAGAAGAAATAGTTGGACTCGATGCAAGTATAATTATGCATCCCGGCGTCTGGCAGGCTTCCGGGCATGTAAAGGGGTTTAATGAGCCGCTCGTCGACTGCAAAGGCTGCAGGGAACGCTTCAAGGAGACAGAAATAACAGACGGCAGATGCCCGCGATGCGGCGGAGAACTTACGGAAATGAGGCCGTTTAACCTGATGTTTAAAACGCACATCGGGGCCGTTGAGAG
>CBDUUU010000049.1:0-6138 GCA_965370485.1 uncultured bacterium | reverse complement strand
CTCTATTGTATCAAGCGCAACCGAACCAACCGCAAGAACCGCCATAGGGGAGATAATAGCACTTCTGAAAACTCAGGTCAATCAAAATGTAAGAATTTCTGCTGCGCCTTCTGTAATCGCAACGGTGTGCTCAAAATGCGCCGAAGGTTTTCTGTCTTTTGTAACTACGGTCCACCCGTCCTGCATAACCCTCACCTCAAAACCGCCCATATTCACCATCGGCTCGATTGCAAGAACCATCCCCGGGCTAAGCTGCGGCCCCTTATGAACCTTCCCAAAATTTGGCACCTGTGGTTCCTCATGAAGACTGCTCCCTATGCCATGCCCGGAGTAGTCCCGCACCACCGAGAATCCATTTTCCTCGACAAACAGCTGGATTGCATGGGAAATGTCTTGAAGCCTGTTCACTGCCCTTGCCTTCTCAATTCCCACATAGAGCGCCTCTTCGGTCACCCGCATTAGTTTCGCCACCTCGGGAGAAACCCTGCCTGCCGGGAAGGTAGCAGCCATATCGGCATAGTAGCCATTTAACTCAACCCCCATATCAACACTCACAATGTCTCCTTCTCTTATCTGTCTTTTTCCGGGAATACCATGGACAACCTCTTCATTGATAGAGACACACAGGGATGAAGGAAACCCCGCATATCCCTTAAACGCAGGTCTGCCACCATTCTCTCTAATCATATCCTCAGTTATTCCATCAAGCTCATAAGGGCTAATCCCCGGGACAACAAGTTTTTTGATTTCCCCAAGGACCCCTGCCAGCATCCTGCCCCCCTCCCTGATCTTCCTCAGCTCATCCCCGGATTTTATAATAATCCCGCTCACCCGACCCCACGTGTGGGGCCGGGATATTTTTCAACCTTCCCGGCGCTGATGCAGGCTGTGCAGACCTTTATTTTCCTCGGTCTCCCATTGACACTCGCCCTCACACTCTGGAGATTTGGCAGCCACCTTCTCTTTGTTTTTCGGTTGGAATGGCTGACCTTGTTCCCTGAACGCGCCTTCTTGCCACAAACCTCACATACTATTGACATCTTACCACTCCTTTCGTATAATGGAACATCTTAGCACAAAATTTCGGTATTGGCAAGGAGAGTGTATTTTGAGCGGGGCCATTTACGCGGGGACTTTTGACCCCGTTACATACGGACATATTGACCTTGCAGAAAGAGGACTGTATATCTTTGGCAGGATTATCCTTGCTGTTGCGGCCAATCCCCAGAAAAAGCCGCTTTTCTCAGTTAAGGAAAGGGTTGAGATGCTGAGAAAAACCGTGGGCGGGATGAATGGGGTTGAGGTAGATTCTTTCAATGGGCTTCTGGTAAATTATGTCTCTAAAAAGGGGGAGAAGATAATCCTCAGGGGTATGCGAGCTGTCTCTGACTTCGAGTTAGAATTTCAGATGGCACTTACCAACCGCAAGCTGAACGAAAAAATAGAAACCGTATTTATGGCGCCAAAGACCGATTACTTCTTTCTCAGCTCGCGGGCGTTGAAGGAGATAGTCAGTCTGGGAGGGGATGTCTCTAAATTCGTCCCTCCCTATGTTCGGGAAAGGCTTCAGGAAAAACTAAAGGAGAAGATAAATGCCAGTTCCTAAAAGGAGACACTCCACCTCAAGAAGGAATAAACGCAGAGCTCATGATGGGATAACTGCCCCCTCACCCGCCCTTTGCTCACATTGCTCCCAGCCAAAACTGCCTTACTTTATCTGCCCGCACTGCGGCTATTATGACAACAAAAAAGTTCTGGACATAAAAAAGGCAGAAAAGTGAGGATAGCCCTTGATTGCATGGGTGGGGATGTTGGCCTGCCCGTTAATATAAAGGGGGCGGTCTCAGCAGCCGGGGAGCAAAAGGACATTGAGATAATCCTGGTGGGAAGAGGCACGGATATCTCCAAGAAGCTTGCCGGGTATGATACAGGTAATCTCAACCTGAGTATCGAGGATGTCCCTGAGGTAGTAAAAATGAGTGAGTCCCCCTCCTCCGTTATTAGAAAAAAAAAGGATTCTTCTATCCTGCGCTCTATTCGGCTTGTCAAAGAAGGCAGGGCAGAGGCTGCGGTTACCGCAGGCAACTCCGGGGCGGCTATGGCGCTGGCTATGACCGAGCTGGGCGCTATCCCTTCCATTGAGCGGCCGGCGATTGCCGTCTCGATGCCGGGAATCAGGGAAGATTATATCCTTCTCGATGCAGGGGCAAGCGTTGACTGCAAGGCAAAACACCTCCTCCAGTTCGCCATTATGGGCAGTATCTACGCGGAGTTCTTTCTGGGCAGAAGTACCCCCAGGGTAGGATTACTGAACATAGGAGAAGAAGAATCAAAAGGGAACGAACTGACCAAGGGGGCATACCGGCTATTGAGAGAGAGCTTTTTCAATTTCATTGGCAATGTTGAGGGAAGGGACATCTTTAACGGCAGGCTGGATGTGGTAGTCTGCGACGGATTTATAGGCAATATCGTCTTAAAGTCGATTGAGGGCATATCCGCGGCCCTGGAGGTATGGCTTAAGGATGATGGAGCAGCCCTTTCAAAATTTCGCAGCAGAATGGACTATGCAGAAAGAGGAGGCGCCCCCCTTCTTGGTATAAATGGTGTATGCTTTATCTCTCATGGGAGATCTTCCCCAAGGGCCATTGCAAACGCGTTAACCAATGCAGGAAAGTTTGTAAGCGCTGATGTCAATGGCCACCTGAGACAGGCAATGGAAAAAAACGCAAGATGAAGGCAGTAGGCATTACGGGAACCGGCGGCTGCGTGCCAGAGAAAATCCTTACCAATAAGGAGCTGGAGAAAATGGTCGATACGACCGATGAGTGGATTCAGACGCGGACAGGCATCCGCCAGCGGCATATTGCCGATAGCGATACAGCCACCTCCGACCTGGCAATAGGCGCCTCCCGCAGGGCACTTTCCTCCGCAGGGCTGGACGGGAGTGAAATAGAGCTTATTATCGTCGCAACCATCACCCCTGACACCCCTTTTCCGTCCACCGCCTGCATCGTCCAGGAAAAACTCGGGGCAGCCAACGCAGTTGCCTTTGACATAGGAGCGGCATGCTCAGGGTTTATTTACGGGCTCGTCACTGCCTCTCGGTTTCTACTCTCTGACTCCTATAATAACGCCCTTGTTATCGGGGGAGATACGCTTTCTAAAATTACAGACTGGGAAGACAGAAACACCTGTGTTCTTCTGGGTGACGGGGTAGGGGCAGTGGTCCTCCAGGAAGTGGAAGAACCCTCCGGCCTGCTTTCCTTTCATATGAAGGTCGATGGAAGCAAGCGTGAACTGTTATGGATGCCCGGCGGCGGCTCAAGGAACCCCATAAGCCGGCAGATGATAGACAAAAGGCTTCACTATCTCAAGATGAGAGGAAACGAGTTGTTTAAGGTTGCTGTAAGATGTATGGTGGAGTCGGCTGAGTCTGCCCTTGCCGGATGCGGGCTTTCCTCATCCGATGTTGACCTGCTCATTCCACATCAGGCAAATATTCGTATTATTAATATGGTGGCTGACAGACTCGGCGTCCCCCGGAGCAAGGTTTATGTCAATATAGAAAAATATGGAAATACATCCGCAGGAACCATTGGAATTGCCATCGATGAGGCATACAGAGAGGGAAGAATAAAAAAGGGCAGTATTGTTGTCCTTGATGCCTTTGGCAGCGGGCTCACCTGGGGGGCATGTGTGTTCAGATGGCAATAGCGCTCGTATTCCCGGGGCAGGGCTCACAACGCGAGTATATGGGCAGGGAGCTTGCAGGGAAATTTCCCGAGGCAAGAGAGGTTTTTCATAAAGCAGATGAAACCCTCGGTTTTAGTCTATCCGAGCTCTGCTTCGCAGGCGCACAGGAAACACTAAACCTTACAGAAAGCTCTCAACTGGCAATATTGACGGTAAGCACCGCCGCATTCAGGGTATTTCGGGAAAGATACAGGGGGATGAGTTTTAACTTTCTCGCCGGGCACAGCCTCGGGGAGTACTCCGCCCTTGTTGCCGCGGCAGCCTTCAGTTTTTCGGATGCCCTGAGGCTCGTGCAGAAAAGGGCGCTTTTTATGAAAGAGGCATCATCAAAAGTAGACGGCGGGATGTGCGCCGTTATAGGGCTTGGCATCGAGAGGGTAGAAGAGCTCTGCAAAAACGTCTCCGGTGAGGTTCAGATTGCAAACATCAACAGTCCAACCCAGATAGTTATCTCCGGAGAGCAGGGGCCGCTCCGGAAGGTATCCGGGGAGGCACTCCTGGCCGGCGCAAAGAAGGTACTCCCCCTTTCTGTAGGCGGCCCGTTTCATTCACGTTTTATGGAGGCAGCTGCGGAGAAATTGGCAAAGGAACTAAATAAAATGGAGATAAAGGCGCCCTCGTTTCCCATAGTAAGCAGCGTGACCGCCAGAGACACAAAGGTGGCGCAGGAGATAAGAAAAAACCTGACCATGCAGCTCTGCCAACCCGTTCGGTGGGATGAGTCAGTCAAGTTTATGACATCAGCCGGCGTTGACACATTTATTGAACTTGGGCCGGGAAGGGTTTTGACAAAGCTCATTCACAGGACGGACAAAAATCTGAGAGTTTATAATGTGGAGGACGAGGAAAGCTTAGAAGGAGTGAGCCGGGATGCAGCTTAAGGACAGGGTTGCCCTTGTTACAGGGGCCTCACAGGGAATAGGCAGGGCAATCTCGCTCGCCTTTGCTAAGGAAGGGGCAAAGATTGCTATATCAGACATAGATGAAAAAGGGGCAGCCCTCTTAGCAAATGAGATTAAAGACTGCGGCGGGGAATCTCTTATCTGCACCTGCCCTGTCCAGGATTTCGCAGCCGTTGGGGGAGCAGTAGAAAAGGTGCTTGACAGATTCAAACGAATAGATATATTAATTAACAACGCCGGGATTACCAGGGACAAACTGCTCATAAAGATGGAAGAGTCCGATTGGAAGGATGTTCTCGATGTCAATTTGAACGGCGCCTTTAACTGGACCAGACAGACTGTCAGGGCAATGATGAAACAACGCGCAGGTAAGATAGTAAACATTGCCTCCGTAATCGGTATTGTCGGCAATGTCGGGCAGGCAAACTATTCAGCCTCTAAGGCGGGCGTCATCGGGCTGACAAAATCGGCGGCAAGAGAACTGGCACCCTGGAAAATTAATGTTAATGCAGTTGCCCCCGGCTATATCTCGACCGGAATGACAGCTAAGCTACCGGAGAAGGTAAAGGAAAAGCTGTTAAACGCTGTCCCGTTGGGGGTCATTGGCAAGCCGGAGGATGTGGCAGATGCGGTCCTCTTCCTGGCCTCGGACAGAGCCCGTTACATTACAGGACAGGTTATAAACATTGATGGCGGATTGGTTATGTAGTAGGCATTCATGGAGGTGAAGTGATGGCATTGGAAGACAGAATCAAGAAAATTATAGCGGACCAGCTCGATGTCAGCCTGGATGAGGTCACACAGGAGGCATCCTTTATCGATGACCTCGGGGCCGATTCCCTGGACACAGTAGAGCTGATTATGGCATTAGAGGAAGAGTTCGATATTGAAATTCCCGATGAAGACGCAGAAAAGATTATAACCGTGGGGGATACCATCGGCTACATCCGGGAGCACACCGACACAGAGCAGGACTGAAAAGGGAAAACTATGAAGCGCGTGGTAATCACGGGAATCGGGATTATCTCCCCTATAGGAAACAACAAAAGGGAATTCTGGGACTCACTCGCCCGCGGCAGGGGAGGGGTCAGAAAAATAGAGGGCTTTGACGCCTCTTCCTTTGACAGCCAGATAGCAGGAGAAGTCAGAAATTTTGACCCCGAGAGACTTATCAAGAAGAAAGAATTGAAACATATGGACAGATTTGTCCAGTTTGCCTCTGTTGCCACAAACGAGGCAATCGCCGATTGTGGAATGAATATCTCAAATGAAGATCCGGAGCGCGTTGGCGTCTTAATAGGCTCAGGTATCGGCGGGCTGGAGACATTCGAAAGGCAGCACTCAATCCTCCTGGAAAAGGGGCCTTCCAGAGTTTCGCCATTTTTCATCCCGATGCTGATTGTGGATATGGCATCAGGTCAGATATCTATTGACCTGGGGGCAAAGGGGCCAAATTTTTGTATATCCACAGCCTGAGCCACCG
>CBDUUU010000048.1:0-6198 GCA_965370485.1 uncultured bacterium | reverse complement strand
AGCGCCTCTTTTTCTTTTCCCTGACTAAGATAGACTTCTGCAAGGGCCCTGTGAGAGAAGGTATTAAGCGGAGAGAAAAAGGAAGCAGCCTTATAATCTGTGATGGCAGAGGAAATATCGCCACTCTTGAGGGCGGCATTTCCCCTCTCTGCAAAGAGCTGCCCGGCATACGGAAAGACTGCTAAAATAATTGCGGCAAAAAGAAGCGGGTAGATAAAAAGGTATCCTTTAGGGTGAATCTTGATAAATCTTTTAGTGCCTCTTGAGGCGAAGGCTATGTATAAATACATCAGAATCATAAGTGAGGGGATGTAGATATTAAACTCAAAGATACAGCCGAAAAAGAATGACAGGGACGAGAGATAGATAGCAAGAAGCAGACCCCTATTCCCTACCCCGTTAAAGGGTTTCTCTTTAACGGGGCGGTTAATGGCCGAACGCAGATGGAAAAGGTAAGAAAAAACAATACCCAGAAATGCAATAAGACCGAGAGGTCCTATCTCGGATAAAAGCTGTAGATAGTCATTATGGACAAAATGGTGGGTGCAGCCTGCAAACGAGGGATGTTTGTAGAAGGGATAGATGAGATAAAATGTTTGAATGCCCGTCCCCGCGGGCAGATACTGTTTTGTAATCTCGAGGGCGCTGCCCCAGTATTTGACCCTTGCCTGAGCCGATGGAACACCTCCCGGAGAGGGAAGTGTGGCAAGTCTCTTAATCAGCACTGAGTCCATAAAGAGATAGTCGTAGGCGAAAAAAAATACAAATGTTAGAGCGAGCACAATGCCCACTCGAAGTTTTATTCTGCCGCGGAACTTTATTAACAGAGGCAGAGATACAAGTCCTCCCATAATAAACGATACCCACGCGCATCTTGATTGGGTGGCGGCAAGGGCAAGAATGCCAAGGAGGCCCGGCAGCAGAAAATAAGGCTTATATTTCATAAGCCCAAAGGCAAGGGGAAAGGTCAGCAAAAGATATGCGGCAAAGGTGCCGTGGTAGACAGCAAATACCGACTTTGTCCCCTGCCCTTCTCCGGATGAGTACTCCCACAGGCCGTAGACGGCAAGGAGCCCCATCCAGATGACAACGAGCTGAAACAGTTTCCGAAAATCCTTATCTGAGAGAAGGCTTGCCGAGCTGAAAAATACTGCTATGTATGTAAAGTGCCTCATTACCTCTGTAAGGCTCGAATAGGGGCGAATTGAATAAACAAGGGAAAAAGAGACAATAAGAAAAAAGAGGCAGATTGAGACTGTAATGGAATTGAGACAGAGCTCAACCCCGCCTTTCCTGATTGAAGAGACTGCCCAGATAAAAATGAGCAGGAGAGCCAGAACAAGGTTTATTGTAAGTATCTGCAAGTCCAGGAAGCCATAATCAAAGGGGGCAAGAATAATTATAAGACTTAGCAGAAATATAGCCAGTTTCCGGTCTCGCTCCAAAATTACCTCTGGCAAACGAACCACCTCTTCTTTGTCATGCTGATACTGAAACAAGTTCAGCATGACATTTATACCGAACCACCTCTCCTTTGTCATGCTGAATTTATTTCAGCATCTCAATCAAATCAGACCCTGAAACAAGTTCAGGGTGACATTGTTGTGTTGAATTAGCCCTGAAACAAGTTCAGCATGTTTCAGCATCTTAATGACCCCCACCTATTTCCTCCCCCCTCGAGGGGGAGGATTGAGGAGGTGGGGGCTGAAACAAGCTCAGGGTAACATTAGTATATTACAACATTTTTCCCGAAAAAGACAACAAAAAGTAAACCCCTTTTTTCTCTTGTCTTACGTCTGATTCTGTGGTAGTATTCGAGTGTATGAAGATTGTCAAAATCAGAGCTCTCAAGTTCGCAGTTTTTTTCCTTACAGTTGGCTTTGTCGGGGGATTATTCTGGCCGCTTCTCCACATCAGCGAATTAAGAGAAATATCCAGCCGGCTTCAGAGCCGAACAGAGAATCTCGACCGGATTATGGAGGCAGTGAAAAACGGCGTCTTTACGCCCGCCACGGTTTCACTGCTTAAGAAAATTGGAAAAAGAGCGACAGACGCACTGGTGGAGATTCTCCGGGATGAATCATCTTCATCTGCCCAGAGGCAGCATGCAGCCACTGCGCTTGGGCTCATTGGAGACCCCTCAGCCATCCCACATCTCGAAAAACTTCTAACTGACAGTGACGGCGAGGTCCGCCTGAGCACCATCGAGGCAATTAGCCGAATTGGAGGAGCAGAGGCCGCCACTGCCTTTATAAAGGCACTTGAGGATGCGCTGGAAGAAATGCCGCAGAAGTCTTTCTCTGCTATTTCCTGGAAAGAAAGGGACTGGTGGCACTACTATTCAAGGATAAAAAAACTCGGGTTTAGCTCTGTAGGTGAATTCCAAAAATCAGCGGGCATCAAACCGGATGGGATAATCGGCTCGAGGACAAAAAAGGCAATAGGCAGAATTTATAAGGACAGAGAAAATGACATTGACAGGAACAATTCAGGAGAATAGAATCGGCATGAGTATTTAGCCAACCATGTAGTTGCCTCATTTATGAGGCATGAATGGCATACGGTATGCTGGAGGTAAAGATGAAAAAAGAGTCGGCCTTAGTTTTCTTTGCGCTGCTGTTATTTATGGTGATAATCTCATCCGCCTCGAACTACCCGCCTGACTATGACTATGACTATGAATATATAAACACCCCGCCCACTGGATTATCGGCAGGGTGGTCCGGGGATGATGTTTATGTATCATGGGATAAGACAAAAGACAAATTTGAAAACTATGTAAATGGATATCGTCTGTATCGGGCTGTAAGCCAGGACTCTGCCTATGTATTGGTTAATACAACAGACGGCATTAACAACGACGGGGATAGTACAATTGATGAGAACAGCGAGCTTATTCCAGCCGCGTATTACATGGACACCGCCTCCCAGCTCTCTGCGGCAGGCATATATCAATCTGTGCCCTTTTGCTACAAGGTGACCGCCGCTATAGTCAAAGAGGCAGGCGGAATATACTCCTGCTTTGAGAGCAAGTATTCGAACCTTGTTGAGGTAGTTAGAGAGGCTGACTACGATTGCTTCATAGCCACAGCGGCATTTGGTTCTCCCATGGCGGATGAGATAAAGACCCTGTGCTCATTCAGAGACAATGTCCTGATGCAGACCGGAGTGGGAAGATGCGCTATTGCCTGCTACTGCCGGCTGAGCCCGCCTGTGGCAGATTTCATCAGAGAAAGGCCCCCATTGAAGGCGTTTCTCAGATTGTATCTTAAGCCCACAATTATGTTAATAAAGACGTTGTTTTAAATTTCTGTCATTCCCCGACCCTCAATGTCATCCTGAACTCGTTTCAGCCCCCCCTCCTCAATCCTCCCCCTCAAGGGGGGAGGAAATAGGTGGGGGTCATCGAGATGCTGAAATAAATTGAAACGGAGATACTGAATCAAGTTCAGTATGACAGAGAGACGGAGATACTGAAACATGCTGAACTTGTTTCAGTATCAGTATGACAAAGGGGGAGCGGTTTGGCATGACAAGGAAGAGGTGGTTCGGCATCAGCATGACATAGGAATGAAGCTGCTGTATAAAATAAAGAGACTTGTTTTTCACGATATATGGGAGATGCAGGCTCCCCATAGACTTGGCAAATTCTTCCACAGACAACTGCGCATCTTCTTCATAGTTGCCAAGGGATTTGTCGACGACAGGTGCCTGCTTCGAGCCTCTGCCCTGACCTACATCACCCTGCTTTCCATTGTGCCGCTTCTTGCAGTTGCATTTTCCACCCTGAAAGGGTTTGGCGTCCAGAATACCATCAGGGATATAGCCCTTAAAAGGGTAGCAGGCAATCTCGAGCAGGTAGTCGAGCAGATTGCCTCATACGTTGATAAGATTGACGTCACGGCGCTGGGTGTGGTGGGCCTTGGCGCGCTCATCTGCACCGTGATTATGATGCTCAGCCAGATTGAAAGGACATTTAACGAAATCTGGGGGGTAAAGGTTGGCAGAACCATCCTTCGGAAGATTAGCGACTATCTAAGTGTTCTTATTATCAGCCCGCTTATGATGGCAATAGCAACCAGCATTACCGCATCGATTCAAAGCAAGGCAGTTGTAAAAAAGGTAATGGAGTTGGGGCTAAGCCAGCTTGCCCATCTTTTGCCGCTGGTGACTGCAGGAATAGCATTTTCATTCCTCTATGCATTTATGCCAAACACAAAGGTAAAGATGCGCTCTGCAATTGTGGGAGGAGTCTGGGCAGGCTCCCTGTGGCACATAGCACAGTGGTGTTATATTAACTTTCAGATTGGCGCAACGCGATACAATGCAATCTATGGGAGCTTTGCCCAATTTCCTCTCTTTCTAATATGGGTGCATTTTAGCTGGGTCATTGCCCTGTTAGGGGCTGAGATATCATTTGCCCACCAGCACGTAAAGACATACAAAAGGGAGCAAAAGGCATTCGCACTCAGTGTCCGCTCCCAGGAGATGCTTGCCCTTCAGATGCTCATATCAATCGGGGAGTGTTTCAAGAACAAGGCGGATAAATGGTCGCCGGAGTGGTTCTCGACCAAATGGAATATTCCCATCCGTCTTATAAACGAACTGCTGTTCCGGCTCGAAAAAATAAACACAGTTGTCAGAGTTGGGGACAGGGATTCTTATTATTACCCCTCCCGGCCGCTCAAGCAGATATCCATTGAGGAAACCATAGCGGCGCTCAGAAACTACTCTGAGAAAGAGGGAAATGCGCTAGAGCCGGTCAAGATGAATTTCTTGAGGGAATTATTTGACCAATTGGATGCGGCTTGCAGTAAAAGGCTTACCGGACTGACTCTGGAGGAAGCGGTAGAAAGATCACATGGCTCTCACCCCTAATATCCTCAAAACAATAGAAGAGACAATCTCTAAATACCAGATGCTTAAAGAGGAAGATACGGTTATTGTTGCCCTCTCAGGCGGTCCCGATTCAACCGCCCTGCTTGAGATATTATTTTCTATAAAGGAAAGATATAAACTCAGGCTAATTGTTGCCCACCTCAACCATATGTGGAGGGGAAAAGAGGCAGATAGGGATATGGACTTTGCCGCAGAACAGGCAGAAAAACTTGGGCTGCCTTTTATACATACCCGGAAACGCGTCCCTGAATTTGCAAGAAGGGCAAGGCTTTCTTCCGAAGAGGCAAGCCGGTATATCAGATATAAATTCCTCAAAAGGGCTGCCTCTCGAGAGGGGGCAAATAAGGTTGCCATGGGGCATACCTCGGATGACCAGGCAGAGACAATCCTTATGAGACTCCTGCGGGGCGCAGGCCCGGGGGGGTTAGGAGGTATGCCGCCTGTAAGGGCGCTGGGAGAGGGAGTATTACTCATACGGCCCCTGTTCGACATCTCAAGAACCGAGGTCGAGGCATATCTGAAACAGAGGAACATTACGCCAAGGCAGGACCGGACAAACAAAGAGATTACCTTTCTCAGGAACAGAATCAGGCATGAGCTCCTGCCATATCTTTCTCAATATAATCCGCTTATCAGGGAAAATTTGATAAGGCTCTCCCGCCTTCTGCGGGAGGAAGAGCATTATATGGATGAAGAGGCGAAGGGGATACTGCCGGAGAGCCTCAATTTTGAAAAGGGGCGCGTTAGGGTCAATCTCGAAAAACTGCACACCTGCCCTTCTCCCCTGAGAAAAAGAGTAGTCCGTTATGCCCTCAAATACATAAAGGGAAATTTGCGCGGGGTCGAATACAAACACTGGGAAGGGATTGATGAACTCCTCTCTCGAAAGGTGACGGGTTCAAGGATAAGTATGCCAGGGGGAATTGTGGTCGAATATTCTTACAAAGAGTTAATTATCTTCCGTGAAAGACAATCCGCTAAAGAGCGCAGCCACAAGCTGAAGGTTCCGGGGCTCACTCATCTAAGTGAGATTGGCTATGTTGCAAGAACCACACTCACCTCCAAAACGCCCGCGAAAATGTCCAAAGGCGGGGCGGCATTTTTTGATATGCGAAAAATCAGACACCCGCTGCACCTGCACTTCAAGCAGGAAGGAGACAGTTTCAACCCTCTTGGGCTCGGCGGTACAAAGAAATTAAAGGATTTCTTTATTGATAGAAAGGTCCCCCGCCAGGAAAGAAGGTTTATCCCTATAATCTCAGATGCAGACGGCATAATCTGGGTGAGCGGCTTTGGCTG
>CBDUUU010000047.1:0-6199 GCA_965370485.1 uncultured bacterium | reverse complement strand
ACGGCCTTGCCCTGAGAAGCTCCTCTTTCCCAATGACTTTTCTTTTCCTCACAAATGAGGCACCCCCCTTTGTCATGCTGAATTTATTTCAGCATCTCAATAACTGAATTAGACCCTGAAACAAGTTCAGGGTGACATTAGCGTGTGAACGCTTACAATTGTAGTTGCTTGATTCATCAAGCAATCTCAAAATCAAGGCAGCTACAGCCATATTTTTCAAAAAACAAGCGGGGTAACCACCTTTGCTATCAGGGCAAGCGCCGCCGAAATCATCCCGAGCAGCCCCGCCCCGCAGGCATAGCCCGCCAGTAATATAGGCGCATAGCTCTTCCAGGTTTTTTCGCCAAATTTCTTAGATAAATAATATCTGCCAAGTAATGCCCCGATAAACATCGGAATCGCCTGGTGCGGCAGAAATGAGATTCCCCCTATTATTCCATAGAAGAATGCTATAGGCCAGTTTAGAAAAGATATAAGTGAATAGAGAAGGAAACCTCCTCCAAGCCCGCCCAGTATATACTTGACCTTTATCGCATCCAGCATCCAGCTAACCCCCCCCTTTATCGTTGAGGTTGCCCACAGAGATGAAAATATGGCGGACATCGGCCACATCCGGTTTACAAAGGGATAGGTAGTCGAGGGGATTGGGGCCATCCTCCAGATAACAGACCAGTAGATAAAACTACACAGAAGCATTATGCCCAGCGCCGCAAACTCCGCCTTATACCAGCTTGTAAATTTAGTCCTGGTCAGCTCCAGCTCCTTGAACCGTTGTGTATACAACCCGTGATTGAAATAAGGCAGGGGCGCAAACCAGACTCCCGCCCCGCTGTAGTTGCTCATACGGGAGCCGAGAATGAGAGAGCCCTCTCTGACCATAGGAAAGGCAATGCCTGACGCCGAGCCGGTTATCCCGAACATCCTTGCCGACATATAAGAAAGAAGCGGTGTAAGGATAAACCCAAAGAAAGCGAATATCCACAGCGGAAAATCAGGAACGAGCCGGTGGCAGACTACGACATAAAACGTGGTGGAGACCGCCCAGATGCCCAGGGCAAGCCATACGGGCATATCCCCCCTGCCTTCCGGCAGCTTCTGAGGCGCTGCTCTATTTTTTCTCTCCCGAAAACCTGAGGCAATGAGTTTATAAATGCCGACCAGAGCAACAACAAGCCCCACCCCGATTGTGACACTAATCCACAGGTCCATCTGCGTGGATACATTCGTGGGAATAACAGCCATCCCCGGTTTCCAGGTGTGCATTATATTGGTATAGCGGTAAAGAATGGGGCTTATAATAACCTTTGCCCCGATTGAGCCGGTAAATAAGCCAACTACCACCCAGAAGGGGAGCAGAAAACCCATAAAGAGAAATGTAAGGTCGGTCATAATCCCAAGCATTGCAGTCGGTAAAAAAGAGCCCAATCTATCCGTAAAATCAATCCATGGAATAGGTATAAGCATCAGGGGTTTGGCGGCAACCACGCCGGTGAGTGTGGGGATAATTATATATATTGCCCCGTAGGCAGCGCCGATCATTGCCCCTATGCTGAATACCCTCCACCGCCAGCTCTCCTTCTTTGCGCTTGCGTCAGCCAGGGCAGTGGCTCCCTCTGCGGCAACAGGGGCCATCGGGAAGGAAAGTTTCTCCCTGTCGCTTGTGAGGCGAAATAGCACATAGCCAAGCCCGAAAAAATTAAAGCGAAACAGGATATGATGAAATATAAGCAGGCCTATGGGAAACAGCCATGCCTTATCAAAAAATGTTCGCTTGATGAGGCATTCAGAACCGGCAGGCGGAATAATCCAGTGAGGTATGTGCTCAGTGAGCCCATACGCCTTTGCAAATGGGGACTGGACCAGATACTGCTGCCATATCTTCTCGCTAAATGCCCCTCCCTGCAGAACCAGGCTTGCCGCCCCCATAACCAAACCGGGCGCAACAAGAATCCCGCAGACGAGATATATGATATATATTTCCTGCCGCTTGAGTGTGACGAAAGAGCGCTTTGCAACCTCTATAAAAAGGATTAATGTGACCCACTGTGCGGCTGAGCCAAGACCGCCGCCTGTCATCAATCCCAGATAGATCGCCCCGGGCAGGATAACAAAGCCGATGAACAAGGCGGCTATTATCGCCCTTAGATTAAACCCATCCTCAAAGGGTTCCTGATTAGCCATACTTTATCCCCTATTCGCCTCATAAATGAGGCAACTCGTATATACGCCTCATAAATGAGGCAACTCCAGCCATGTCAACTAAAATTGTAGTTGCTTGATTTATCAAGCAATCTCAAAATCAAGGCAGCTACTTTTGGATTAATTTTTCCCCTTCTGCCCTGTACTCCTCCTTTACCTCGGGGCTGACTGTCCTCCATACAAGAAACTGTTTTCTCATTGTATTGAGAAACTGGCGGTTCAACCTTTTCCAGTCACCAACCTCCCCGCTCGACCTTTCTATCAGAAGTCTGATTGCATAGATGCCGTATTCCCCCATAGGGGCGGCCTCTAACACAACGGACTGGCTGACCCCCAGGTCATACGGGGCAAGCCACACATTCATCTTTACCACGTATGCCCTCTCTTCTCCTGTTAGAGATGTAGAGAACTGCGCTCCCGCCGTGTAGAAATTGCCGATGGATTCCTCCCCGCAAGAGGCGAAATAATCCTTCAAAAAGGTGCACAGCCCCAGGACCTCCAGCCCGCCTACGGTAAACGGGAAGTCAAACTCCCACCTATCGCCCCGGGGCTCAGGGATCACCCATTTCCTTGTTACGTCCGGGACGGCCATCTGGGATGCCTTTCTTGCAGGATAGATGGTAGAAAGTATTACGGTTGCCATGATAACCAGGGTCGAGGTAACGGCCGATAGTGAAGAATAATTTAGCGTAAGACCTGATAGGAGGTCGTATCTTACCAGAATCCCTGCCACTACCTGCCCCAGGAGATAACCCCCCACTGCCCCCAGTACCGCATAAACAACACTCTCGGCAATAAACAGGGCGCCGATATGGACAGGGGCAAGACCAACAGATGAATAGGTCCCTATCTCCTTAAATCTTTCATAGACCGAGCCCATCATAGTATTGAGCACAATCAGAGATGCAATAAATACCGGAACGAAGAGAGAGCCCATTCCAACAAATGAGGTAAGGCCAAGCGAGCTATACACCGAGGTCTTCCCGTCTATCCCGGCAAACAAGACAACCGCCAGCCTCGAGACAAAATCCTCTATTCTCTCCCTCGTGTTCACCTCCTTTTTAAATTTCACAGCCACCGACTGTATCACCCCGCCTGAGCTCATAGCCAGCTCATAGGGAATGATGGCGACCTGCCCTGCCTCAAGATGCGTAAAGCTCATAAGCTTTGCCTTGCCGGTAGCGGCGCTGCCTGCCTGCCTCTCCATCCGCATGCGTTTAATAAGCTCTTCGCCCATGGCAGAGAAATCCACCGGGGTAAGCGGCGAGTTATCCAGGTCTTTAATCTCTCCCATCCTGCCCCCGTCAATAATTCCCTTAACCGTGAGCATTCTGCCAAAGAGTCTTATTTCTGCCTTACCAACATCCCCCGGCTTTACCCCGAGCAGGTCCGCGAGACTCTGAGGCAGGATGCAGAAATCCATCCCCTCTCCTTTTCTAAACCAACTCCCGCAGGTCAGGCATTTGTTTAGCCCTGTGAGCTCCGGCTCTTGAGGGCTCATCCCGACAACCCCGAGGGCATAGGCAGACTTATCTTTATATCTAACCTTGACAAAGGACTTTTTGCTTATATCCTCACAGATGCACCATGCCCTTGGCGAGATAATACCCTCACCCTCAAACTCTGCCTTTATATATTCACAGGCCGGCCCCTCCAGCGGGCCCCACGCCACGTCCCTGATAAGGACCCCCTCATAGGGTGCGCTATTCGGCCTGCGAACCTGGTTGAACTTGAGATAAGACCTCACCGAGGTGAATGAGAGAACAGTAAACGTCAAAAGTGTCAACGTGGCAGAGGTTAAGAGTGTCCTGACCTTCCTGCGCTTCATATTTGATATCCCCAGGGAAAAGGCGGTTGACGACGCGCTGATTCTGCCAATATCAGTCTCATACTGCCTCAGGTTTTCCTTTTTCATCCTTCTCATCTGCTCTTCAAACCGGGAGCTGATGATTGAAAGGACAATTGTCGACAGCGTAAGGATGATAAAGGCAAGGAGGATAACCTCAGGGGTATCTGTCAGTTTAAAGGCAGGATGCACCAGCCGCATAATGTAATAGATAATAAGAAAGATTACAAATACAGCCAGAATCTGCTTTCTAATATCCACAAATCCTAAGAGTAACCTTTCCATCAGATAGGCAAACGGAAACAAAATAACAAGGTAAAATACAACCCCCCTTACTACATCATTTGCCGTCCCCTTGACATCCGGGTAGGAGCGGGATGTTATCCCGAGCGCCCTTCGGGAAAATTTCATATAATCATCCCATTTTTGGGCCACCCCGGCCTCTTTAGCCTTCTCGAGTGAGGCAACGGCACTTTCATGAAGACCTCTCAGCCTTTCGTTAGAGACTCCATACTTCTCGAAATTATTCATTCGAAATTGATTTAAGAAAATCATATCCTGAGCAGACTGAAAGGAGGTTTTTAATATCGAGCCGCTTCCCGTAGTAAATGCCTCTCCCTCAGAGCCATCCTTTGTAAGATAGCCGGAAGAATTGAGCAACAAGAGCCTCATCCCCAGCGGACCTGTCCCAAAGGCGGCCTTTAGACTTCTGCCCGGCTCAGAGAAGATTACTGCATAAGGCTCAACAGAAGAGGTTCTCCTGAGTGGATTTCTAATCTTCTCACCAATAATGGAATAGCCATAGGCAAAGGGAACAGAGTTGCTTATGTCAAACACATCTACCCTGTCTAATTGGGTTAAGTAGCGGGGGTCAACAAGCCCGTAGATATTCGTGCTGAGGCAGGGGAATAAAACAATCATATGCTCCATAAACCTGTAGGTCACTCGGTATTCCATCGGGTAGTTCATATCCCCGTTTACCCCTTTGTCCGGGGCAAGTGTAATTTCTCCTGTCTGGGGTGATGAATAATAAGCCTCAAGGATACCTTTCTGCCCTGGCGCACAAGAATCCTCAAAGATACCATCCTCACCGGTCAGGAAAAGTCTTTCCCCGCGCACCCCCATAAAGGTCTTCCTGGACATCTGCGAGCGCACAAGCGCCACCGCACCCATTACCGGCTCATTGGGGACAAAGCTTTTCCTCGGGTCAAATGTAACTATCCTGCCGCGCAGGGTCATTAATCTGTCTTTTAGCTCCATCTTTACATCGGGGTGAAGCTCAGTGTCATTTAGCGCTTTTGTGAGGATGCTCTTCAGAAATTCAATCTGCCTGCTGAGATTGCCGAAATCCACCTTGTTATCCAGAGGGGTATCAACCGCATACCTGCCGTCATTTATGGTAACGAAGTTCAAGGAGGGCAGACCGGCGCTCAGGACAACCCCGCCGTCCACCCTGAGCTCGCCCGGAACCAGGGTCTCCCAGCTAATCCCCCCAATAGGGCTAATTCCATTGGTAAGCCCGACCACTCCGGAGTGGCCGGGTTCATCGAATTCACAAAGCTCCCTGGAATAATTCATAAATTTCTTTCCGTACGGCGCAAACATACGGGTGCAGTAGTATTCGGCCTGCCTTGTAGAGCGGGTCCACCCATGCCATATACCGAGCTCATCTGTCCGGCTCGTTATGTCCAGCCCGATAAATAGTTTTATATCGAGCGGTTCGGTAATTTCACTTTTAAACGGCTCTTCGCTTCTTGCGTGGCGCTGAATAAATGCATTAATGCCCTCCAGTCCCAGACAATGCGCAGAGGTGGCAAGGAAAAGAATTGTTCGCTTCGGGGGATTTTCGCCGAAGAGCCGAACGAGTTCAAGAAGGGCAGTAATCCCGCAGGCCTGCTCGGCACCGGGAGACAGTGAGGGAACTACAGACATAGAGTCATAATACGCGGAGAGGACAATCAGCTCATCCTTGAGCTCTGAATCCGTCCCGGGTATTTTGCCAAGGACATTTCTGGCAGTTACCTTCTCCCAATCCGTCCTGGATTTTATCCTTACACTGATATCACCCTCTTTTATCTTTTTGAGAAGATAGTTGGCATCATCCCCGGCAACCCAGAAACGAGGGACATTCAGAGGAACCTGGAGACACTTCTC
>CBDUUU010000046.1:0-6238 GCA_965370485.1 uncultured bacterium | reverse complement strand
ATCGCTATAATTATCAAAGACACTCACTCCTGAGCTGTCCTGCGCAAACACAGGCGCCGCACAAAGCCCCAGAACCACAACCAAAATTACCGCGCGAACCTTACCACTCAAATATTCCATATCATTCTCCCTCCCAGCCCGGCTCAAGCTCTACATAAAGATAATGTATTCCCCGCAGAACAAAGAACACCACCCTCTCTACCTTAATCTTTGCTATTCCTTTCATAACCTTCTCCATAGCAGCTGCATCGGGGACGGTCTTCCCGTCTACGGTAAGAACAAGGTCTCCCACGGCGAGCCGGGCAATAGCAGCCCATCCGCCCTCATTGACCACCTCCACCAGCACCCCTCTCTTTTTCTCATCCCAGTTTTTCTTTACCCTGTCTACACTCGTCACATCGCGGACGGTAAACTCAAAGTTGTGGTCACAATATCTTTTCATCTCCCTGGGCAATCTCGGAGAGGTGGCAAGCTCTGCAGGAATCTCGAGCTCTTCATCCGCCCGCAATATTTTCAGCCTCACAACAGACCCGACATTATACTGGCGAATCATAGCCGGCAAAACCTCCGAGTCTTCCTGCTCTGAGGCAGGGATAATCTCCCCATCAAGGGCAACAATCAAGTCCCCTTTTTTTATGCCGGATTTCTCGGCAGAGCTGCCAGGATAGACCCTTGTCACCCGCACACCGGTAGTTCCGCTAATACCCAGCTCATCTGCGATGTCCATGGTCAGGACCTGGCTGTCAATGGCAAGGTGTGCCTTACTCACCTCTAAGCCGGGGTCAAGCATCTCTCGTATGCCAACCTTTACAACCGTAAGATATTGCACGCCGGCTCTGTCAAATGTCACAACCACAGGCACAGGCTTGCTCTTATCCCTCAGCAGTTCTGCTGTTACCTCTAAAAGCCCGTTTAGATTTTTAATGGGATGACTGCCCACGTCTACAAGGATATCCTTAGAGCAAATCTCCGGCTTTGCCTCAGAGGCAGGCCCGCCAGGTCTGACACTCTTCACCAGAACCCCATCTCTGGTATCTCTCTCCATCTCTCGTGCGGCTCGGAATGAAAGGTCGCTTGCGCAGATACCCCACTCCTTTAGCTCCCGGGGCATCATCATCACATTCTCACGCTCTTTGACAACAACAGAGAGGCTTTGTCTTCTGCCGTCCCGAATTACCACAGCCCTGGCGCGCCTGCCCACCGGAAGAGAGGCAACCAGCTGATTAAAGGCGGGTATCTCCTCAGGAAAACGAACATTAACCCTTTTACCGGCAAGCTTGAGCAGGATGTCGCCGGATTGAAAGCCGGCACTCTCAGCCGGAGAGCCCGGAAACATACCGCTGACAAGGACGCCTTCCTTATAATCCGAAGATTTAAGGAGAGGTTGAATCTCCAGCCCGAGCCAGCCCCGTCTAACCTTCCCATATTTTATTATCTGCCTGGCAACTTCCTTCGCCACATTGCCCGGAATGGCGCCGCCAAGACCTATGCTGATTTCGTTAATCCCCACAATCTTTCCATCCAGGTTTACAAGAGGCCCTCCGGAGCTACCTCCTCTTATAGACGCATCATGTCCTATCCAGCAAAGAATAGAGCCGACATCCTCCCCGTCCACAGTAAACTTAAACGGCCAGAAGAGGCCGGGTATGACCATCTCCACATTGCTCACAATCCCCATCGTCACAGACTGAGAGAGGGCATAGGGGCTTCCCATTGCCAGGACGTAATCCCCCACCCTCAGCCGGGACGAATCCCCGAATTCAGCAGCATTAAATGTCTTCTTTCCCGAAAAGCGCAGCCTGAGAACACAAATATCAGTGAGCGGGTCCGTCCCGACAATCTCTGCGGGGAGCTTCTCCTTGTCCGATAAAGTGCAGATAACCTGCTTTGCCTTTCCCGCTACGTGATGGTTGGTTACCACAAAACCACGCCTGTCAATTATCACACCGCTTCCGGAAATTTCGTATTTTGCCTCCCTGCCTCCCCTATGATTGACGGTAACTACCTCAATGCGAACCAACGCAGGCTTAACGGCAGAGATTGCTTTATCTATGGCTTGAGGAGACACCTCGCTATGAAGATGGCAGGGGAAAGATGCAAGTGCTACAACTATTATTATAATCGCGTTCTTTGCTGTTTGCTTCATCTTATTAAAACCACTACCTTCCTGCTTCTTGGCCCATCGAACTCACAGAAAAATATCCCCTGCCAGGTGCCGAGAAGAAGCTTGCCCCCCTCCACCAAAATTGCCTCAGAGCAGCCTGTAAGACTGGATTTAATATGGGCGGCGGAATTTCCCTCTGTGTGATGATAATCGCCCTCAAAGGGGATAACCCTGTTTAACTGCGCCAGTATGTCCCTCGGGACAGAGGGGTCTGCATTCTCATTGATTGTAACTGCGGCAGTGGTATGCGGGACAAAGATATGACAAATGCCCTCATCCACATCTGTCTCACGAAGGGCAGCCTCCACCTCACCGGTTATGTCAAGAAACTCTGTCCTACTTTTTGTCTGCAGATGAATTGTCTTTAACATTTTCAAGTAACTCCTTAATCTTAGTCTCGAATACGCTGTAGGGGGTATACCCTATGAATTTATCCGTTATATTCATCTCCCGGTCAACAATAAAGGTGGTCGGGATAAATCTGATACCTCCATAGTCACCCGCTATCTTACGGTCACCCATCACAACAGGGTAACGGACACCGGCCCTCTCACAAAAGGCACGCGCAGTGTCTATGCTGCGGTCCAGGCTAATCCCAACTACCACAAGCCCCCTGTCCTTAAATGCGGAATATAGTTTTGCAAACTCAGGGATTCCCTTTCGGCAGGGAGGGCATCTCGTGGACCAGAAATCAATGATGACTACCTTGCCCTTAAAATCAGACAACTTTAATGAGCCTCCGTTAATCGAAGGCAAAACAAAGTCCGGTGCAACTTCACCTTTTTCCGGCGCTGCCGCCCCTATCCCCACAGACAACAAAACAAAAATGGCAAATAACACAATCTTCCGGGCTTTCATTCCCTTTTGCATATTTACATCCCCCCTTTGATAATAAGCCACAGACCTATGCCAACAAGAAACACCCCGCTCACGGCAGATATTTTTCTGAAATGTCTCTTTGCCTTCGAAAATAGCCCTAGAGACCACCTTGCCCCCATGCCTATTAGAAGAAACGGAAGAGCCAGACCCAGAGAGTAAAAACTTAAAAGCAAAACCCCGCCACCCACACTATCCGTTGTAGATGCCATCATAAGAATCCCGCCAAGTATAGGGCCAACACAAGGCGACCAGCCAAGGCCAAAGGCCGCCCCCACCAGAAAGGAGCCGAACATCTTTGTCGGCTTTTTTTCAAGATGCATTCTCTTCTCATACTGCAGGAACCTTATGTTCAGCAGTCCGCCCACATGTAATCCGAAAAGAATGACTACAAGCCCGCCGACTATCTCGATGAGTCTTCTATTGTCCTGAAAAAAAGAGCCAACCAGGGTGACCGAGGCACCCAGGATAACAAAGATTGACGAAAAGCCCAGGACGAATAAAACTGACTCTGTTAAAATAGCCCTGCCTTTCTCACGCCCTTTAATGCCATCTTCTCTCAACTCTTCAGCCGATAGCCCCGTAATAAAACATATATAGGCAGGGATAAGCGGCAAAACGCAGGGGGAGAAAAAAGAAAGAAGTCCCCCGCCAAAGGCTGTCCATGCCCCCATTGCACTCACAAATCCGCTCCTTTAGAATACAGCTCCTTTCTCCGTGCCTCGAGAAGCTGAACCTTTCTCCCTGCAAAATCCGCAGCAGTCTGAACCTTAATGCCGCCTTTCTCAGCCGCCTCGAATACCTCTGTGAGCCTTTCCCTCCACTTCAGGTCCCTGAGAAGATGATGGTCTATTATAAACCCGTCCAGCGGCGAATCTTGTATAATCCTTACCATATTTTTAACTGAGGCGGCAAGGGCCTGGAGGCTGTATCTGTAACCCAGCATATAAGAGAGGGGGCCATCCAGTACGAGCAGATTTGGCTTACTTCGCAGGATAAACTCAGCCTGCTCCTTGAGAGAGGGCCCCTCCACATCCGAGGTATAGACAAACCTGTAGCCGTCATCTATCAAAACCTCCGTAACATAACCTAATTTCGAGTCGGTCCCGTGGCAGACCGGCTGAGAAAAGGTAATCTTCGTTCCGCCAAACTGAAACTCTCTTCCATCGGAATACTCCAGGATATCCGGCAGCCCCTTTATCTGTTCAAGAAAATATTTTGCCCTCTTTTTCTGGCTGAGGTTTATTGCCTCTGTGGGATGTTTCAAAAAAACCTTTTTGTCCTTATACATCTCAAGCGCATCCTCCGGATTATAATGGTCATAGTGATAATGGGTAATTATAATAATCTCGGACTGTTTTGCATATCGCACAATTTCCTTCCAGCACTCCTCTTCCCTCTTTAGCTCAAGCCGGTGAGGGGCAAGCCCAAATCTTTTCGGGGCAAGGGAAACCCCGGGGTCGAGCAGAATATGGACATTCTCCGTTTCCACAAATGTGCTCGTAGAACGCACCCCGAAGCTGTCAAACGCCAGGGGTATTATCTTCATTACCTCTGCCCGAAAAGCTTTGTTCCTATCCTTACAATATTGGCGCCTTCTTCTATAGCAATCTTGTAAGAATTTGTCATCCCCATAGATAGGTATCTCATCTCTATGCCCTGTATGTCAAGAGAGCCAATCTTCCCAAAAATTTGCCTTGTCTTCTTGAAATATGGGCGGGCTGCCTGCGGGTCTCCTGTCCGTGGGCCCATTGTCATAAGCCCCACGAGCTTTATATTGGGAAGAGAGGAAATTTCTTTTATCAATGGCTCGACCTTTTCCGGAAATACTCCAAACTTCTGCTCTTCTTCCCCGCTATTTATCTCTAAGAGAGACGGCATTACCTTCTGAGCCTCAGCGCATCTTTTATCAATCTCCTGCGCTATCTCTAAGGAATCGATACTCTCAATCATATCAAACAAATTTACTGCCCTTTTCACCTTATTTTTTTGCAGATGTCCTATGAAATGCCATTTTGTCCTTCGCCCGAGGACCTTAAATGCCTCCTCAGCCTCCTGGATATAATTCTCCCCTATGACCTTCACGCCTGCCTCTATCGCCTCCAGAATCTCCCCGGCAGTTCGTGTCTTTGCCGCCGCTACCAATTCCACACCCTCCGGCAGCTCCGCCAAAAGTTCCTTTACATTCTCAGAGATTTCCATCCACGTCCCCTGTAGTTGCCTCATTTATGAGGCGTATAATCTACAAATTGTAGTTGCCTCATTTATGAGGCGTATAAATGGAGCCCACAGGGGGAGTCGAACCCCCGACCTCAGCATTACGAATGCCGTGCTCTACCAGCTGAGCTACATGGGCAAAATGTCAAATCCCCTCCCGGTTCATTTTATACCATTTTCCAAAGGTAAAGTAAACAAAAAAGTAAGCGTTCACGCGCTAATGTCACCCTGAACTTGTTTCAGGGTCTAATTCAATTATTGAGATGCTGAAATAAATTCAGCATGACAGACAGACGGAGATGCTAAAAATAAATTGAAACGGAGATACTGAAGCATGCTGAACTTGTTTCAGTATCAGCATGACACCTGAAATTCAGCATGACATATTCGTGGTAAATTTTTCTTGAAAAGTGTGAGATATATGCTACAATAAATATTAGAAAGGGAGATCATTTTTAGAAGATCGTTTGTGGCAGGAAGCATCGAAGAAACACTTTTTAGAAGCCTACAGTGATGAAGATACAATCGCAGTTTCTAATCTTTGGCAAAAATTATACACATTTCGCTCCAGCACACAGGTTAACGCAGGCTAAAGCCTGCGGCTACCAGATTGGGAGGAGCAGGTAGCCGCAACCTTGGGAGGAGCAGGTAGCCGCAACCTTTAGGTTGCGCAAAAAAGGAAATTCCTATGGTATTAAATAACATTCAAGTAAAAGGAGAAAAACCATGAACATAGCGTATCAAATAGTCAGATTGCTTATACTTGTGGGTATCACAGTTTTTGCCTGGTCTAAGAAAGACAAAAACATTTTTATGTCTTATCTTTGTTCTGCATTTACGATATTTGGCGTGTTAACCTTTATAAATTTGTTCCCATGGTATGGTAGATTTGCTTTGTATTTCGACCGCATCTTGAGATTAGCAGCATATTGTATAATCATTGCAGGAATCAACCGCGTATAAATATGAAGAAGGGCTGTT
>CBDUUU010000045.1:0-6280 GCA_965370485.1 uncultured bacterium | reverse complement strand
GCAGGTGTGTTATGATGTTGATGATATCAATACGAAAAAGAGAGAAGTCAGAGCCTTGATAAAGGCAAGCCAGGAATTGAAATGTAAAGATTTGCTTGTTATAACCGATGATTACAAAGCCACGGAAGAAGCAAATTGGTATGGAGGGAAAGGAAAGATTAGGTTTATACCATTGTGGGAATGGTTACTTTAGTTGTGGGTGGGCCGTGCCCGGGATAGATGATGACCTTATCGTCTAAAGAGAACAACCTCTCAGTGATGCTTTTTAGCAGGAGAACTTGCGAGCTTCCGGGCAGGTCTGTTCTCCCGACCCCATTGGCAAATAGCGTATCCCCGCTGAAGAGTATACTGCCTGTTTTCAGGCAAATGCCATCAGGGCTATGCCCCGGGGTATAGATGACCTCAAGCTGAAGACCGCTTATCTCGAGAATATCCCCGTCTTGCAGGAGCCTGTCGGGGGTAAACGGGCTGTATGCAAGTCCAAACTGCTTGCCCATCTCTTCTGCCAATGGAAGGAACTTCACCGCCTCTTTGTGTATACAGATAGGCGGGTGGGGTGTAATCGCTTCTCTCAGGCCCGCATTTGCGCCTGTGTGGTCTATGTGCCCGTGAGTATTTATAATGTATTTTACATTTAAATTTTGCTCTTTTAATCCTGTCAGGATTAGCCCGGCATCGGCGCCAGGGTCGATGACAACCGCCTCGGCTTTGCCGCCTGCAACGATGTAACAGTTTGTCTCAAGCTCCCCTACAGCGAGTGATTTAATTTCCATTTTTCAAGCCTCTCATTTGATTTATGCCGGCTATAGCCAGCGGCACAGGCGCAGGGGACTGCCCACCGGACATAGCCTCATAAATTGCCCGGCGGGAATCGTCGTAAGAGATTCCTGCAGCCTCAGCAACGAAACGCGCCGCGCGGTCTATCAATTTTTTGTTGCTCGGGACGACCCAGCTCATAAAATTGCCCGTAACACGCCCCATTTTTGCCATAGTGGCTGTTGAGAATGTGTTTAGAATCATCTTTAGTGCCAGATGGTGCCAGATTCCGAGAAGCGTCGGCATCTTCTCGAGCCCGAAGATGGCGCTCACCTCGAGGAAGCTCTGCCTCCGGCTCCAGTCGCGAATCCACTCCGCATCTGACTTGTCCCCGACGTAGATTATGCCGGCGCGTCCTCCATCGGCGACTGTCTCCTGCAGGTTTGCCATAAAGAATGATTTGAATGTCCCGCAGGTTATTTCCCTGTTCCCCATTATGACTGCTATGGCGCTGTCTCCCTTTTTTATGTTTCTGGTTTTTTTACATATCTCGAACTTTAAAATTTCGCCACGGTCTATTCCTGGAATCTGTCTGCCCGTTTCTCCAAACTGGCTTTTGACATATTCCCTGTCCCATTCAATACCGGATATCTCCCGCTTTAATAATGAACGCCACGCATCTGCATTATGTTCCTGCGGCATAAAGACAGATGACCAGGGCTCGGGGGAGGCTCTGTCATCACTCTTGCGAAAGGGGGGAACGCCGAAGGTAGGTGAGCGCTCGGTTGTATCGGTGAGTATGTCTAAGGCGGCCTCATCTGCAAGGTAGCTGTTCAATCCTTTGTGAGAATAAACGTCTGCTTCTAAACGGGTAATCTTTGCCAGGGAGCTGACACTGCTTTTCCCCCGCAGACCCCTGCAGGTTTCTTCCAGGCATCTTACATAGAAGGATGGCTCATCCAGACAGGTCTCCCATCCTAATTGAGACATCTCTTCGGGGCTCAGGTGCCGGGAGAGAAATTGAGAGAGTGCCATTTCAACTGCCCCGGCCAGGGCGGCAAATTCAATCGTGGTCGCCTGCATACGCGTGGAGCCCATAATGGCCATTGAGCCTGTGGTCAAATTAACCTTTGTGATACGAGGCTCGTCAATGACCTCTCTGCTCCTATCGATATCCCGGAGACACTCGTCAGGGTTGTTATATACAAAAAAGACCTTTGCCCCCGCCTCGAGTCCTTTCCACGCTGTGCCGATAACAAATGATGTTTCTCCTCCCTCTGTAATCGAAAAAACAACATCGCCTTTTTTAACGCCCATCTCTGCAAGCTGGCGTCTGCCAAATGTGGAAAAGTCTTCATAGTTTTCAACTGCCTTAATCAGCGCAAAGTCCCCGCCTGCCGGACAGCTGTGAACATGTTGTTCCCTGTCGGGCAGCTTCGCGGCGAGGTTGGGAAAATTCAGTTTTGTACTTTGCCAGAGCCCGCGCCATAGCGCCGTCAGTAAGATGCTGAGTCTTCCTGTTGAGCCGCAGCCGCAGAAGAAGACATTGCCCCCCTCTGCCATTGTCTTCAGCAGTGTTCGTACTATAAGAGACCACTGTTTAGTCTCTACCCAGTTTGCAAAGGCAGTGACCACATCCTCATCTACCTGCAGGAGAAGCCTGATGCCTTCATCAAGGCCATTTTCTATTACATAACTTAGCCGTCTTGTTACCGGATGGGATTGCTCTGTGAGGAGTTTGCCAAGGCGGAACTGGGTATTCATTCTCCCTGCAGCTTTCTTATCCTTTCCCTTCTCCTCTTCTCTTCGGACGGGTCCGCCTCGAATGATATTGTAAGAGCCGCCCCCTCGCCGGCGCCCGGAGGAAGTTTGCTAACAGGGATTATGAGCTGCTGCCCGTCTTTTAATATAACAACAGCCTTATCCCCTTCAATTCGGTCAATTATTGCTTCCATTTGTGATAACCCAGCCCTGCAACCATTGCGGCGTTGTCTGTGCAGAGCTCCGGGGCGGGATAGTATACCCGCAGTCCGACATCTTTGCATTTGTCACTCATTTCTCTGCGAAGCAGTCTGTTTCGGACAACACCGCCCCCGAGTAAGACTGTCTCTACTTTCATAAGCTCAGCTGCGAGCAGGGTCTTCTTGACAAGGGTATCTACAACGGCTTTCTCGAAGCTGTATGCAATCTCAGCCACCTCTTCCTTTTTCTCGACTCTCTGCGTATAATAAAGAACCGCCGTTTTCAAGCCGCTGAAGCTGAAATCCAGTGAGCCCGGCTCGAGCAGACTGCGCGGGAATTTTACTTTATCGCAGCCGCTTGAACTCTCAGCAAGCTCATCGATTATTGCCCCGCCCGGATAGCCAAGCCCCAGAATCCTTGCCACTTTGTCAAATGCCTCCCCTGCCGCATCATCGCGTGTCTTTCCTAATAGTTTCATTTTGCTCATCTGTGTTATATGAAAGAGACTGCTGTGCCCCCCGGAGGCAACGAGTCCAACGGCTGGCAGAGCAGGGCATTCCCTCCCCAGAAAGTTTGCGTAGATATGCGCCTCTAAGTGGTTGACCTCAATAAGCGGCAGTGAGAGAGAGAAACCGAGTGCCTTTGCAGTGGCTGTCCCCACCAGGAGTGAGCTGATAAGTCCAGGCTCGCTCGTTACGGCTATTGCCCCCAGTTCCTTAAATGAGATAGATGCGTCCTTCAGGCTTTTTTTGATTAACGGGCACAATGTCTGCATATGGGCGCGCGAGGCAAGCTCCGGAACTATGCCGCCAAATTTCTTATGGGTATCTACCTGCGAGAGGACATTGTTTGAGAGGATTTCTCTTCCTTCTCTGACAACCGATGCCGCAGTCTCATCACAGGACGTCTCGATTCCGAGGATTAGCATTAGCGCGTGAAGGGTTATATATTTTTTAATATACGGGAGGCCTTTAAAATTTCCTTTGCCCTCTCTAACTGCACATCCGGCGGCTCACTTTCTTCTTCGTCACCGCCTTTGGCCGGCTCCACAACCACATCGGGGATAATCCCTTTTTTATCAATCACCCTTCCCTTCGGGGAGTGATACCTTGCGGTGGTAAGCCGCAGGGCCGAGCCGTCTCTCATCGGGATGAGGTTCTGGACGGAGCCCTTCCCATAGGTTTTCTCACCGAGCAGGACACCTCTGCCCCAGTCCTGAATTGCCCCTGCCACAATCTCTGAGCCGCTTGCGCTGAATTTGTCAATCAGGACAACCATAGGGATTTTCTCATACGGGGATTTATCCCCCGCAATCTTTGTTATGTTTTCGTCTTTGTCTCTTGCCTCGGTATACACTATCATATTTCCGTCTGCGATGAATCTGTCGGCCACATCCACTGCGCTGTCGAGGAGCCCCCCCGGGTTGCCGCGCAGGTCAAGTATGAGAGCGAGCGCCCCTTCGCTTTGGAGTTTACCCAGCGCCTTCGAAAGCTCCCTTGGTGTCTCCCCGCGAAAGTCGGTAATACGGACATAGCCAATCTTCTCATCCAGGACCTTTACATCGAGCACACTCTTGACAGAGATTCTTTCACGGGTGACCTCGATGTCCTTCTCCTTATCCTTCCGCAGGACGGTGATTGTTACCTTTGTCCCTACCTCGCCGCGCAGTTTATTTACGGCCTCAGGGAGCGTTATTCCAAGGAGCTTTCCGATGGCCCCGGGGTCTGCCCCCAGGTGCAATCTCTTCACTGCCTCAACCGGGTCTATTCCCCTCGTCGAGACTCCGTTGATTTTTACTATCTTGTCCCCTTTTTCTATGCCTGCCTTCTCAGCGGCCTTTCCGGGAAAGAGGGATTCCACAGTGAGAAGCCCTTCTCTCATCGTAATCATTACCCCGAGGCCGCCAAACTCCCCGTTTGTGTCTTCTCTCATATGTCTAAACGCATCGGGCTCCATAAAACTGCTGTGCCGGTCATTCAGTGAGGAGACCATGCCGCGAATCGCCCCGTACATCAGCTTCTGAGGGTCGACCTCTTCGACATAGTTATCCATTATTTTCCCTGCTACGTCCTGATAGAGCGGCGGGGGAGGGCCGGTGACCCTTCCGGACCTGGCGGCGAGACGGCCGGTATACCTGCGCATAAGGGCAAGGTTTATGATACTGAGTAGAACTAAGAGCCCGATAAGGAAAGCAAGCCTATTTCTTTTCATCTGCCTCTCCATTTATGTTTGTATAAGGCGCCAGCTCCGTCTTATCCGGAACTGCCGCACCTGTTACGACAGAGGATTGAATCCGCGCTCCGTTGCCAATCTTTGCTGAGCTTATATGTGCATGCGGGCCGATGATACAGTTTTTCCCTATGATTGTGTTTCTCTCTATTACCGTGAATGGGTAAACGATGGTATCCTGGGCTATCTTAACCGTTGAGTCGATGAAGGTGGATTCGGGGTCTATAATGGTGACTCCTGACATCATCAGCTTCTCCAAAATTTTCTCCCTAAACAGGCGCAGTGCCTCTGCCAGCTCATACCGGTTGTTTACCCCCAGAACCACACGGTAGTCAGAGGCGACAACTGTCTCAACGTGGAGATTCTTCCCGAACATCAGCCCAATCACATCTGTCAGGTAATACTCCCCCTGCGTATTTCTGCGGTCTATACCCGGCAGGAGTCTGAAAAGCGTCTTTGCATCAAAGCAGTATGTCCCGCTGTTGACCTCTCTTATCTCAATTTCACTCAGCCTTGCATCCTTCTTCTCAACAATCTTTACAACACTGCCCTCTGCCCCCCTGACGATGCGCCCATAGTTGCCTGCATCCGGAAGAACCGCTGTCAGTATTGTTGCCTTTGCGCCGGTCTTCCTGTGGCGGCTGATTAGCCCGCCCAGGACCTCTGCAGTGAGAAAGGGCGCATCTCCCGGCAGGATAAGCACATTGCCATCATAGTTTTTCAGAAGGCCGGATGCCTGCAGGACGGCATGCCCTGTGCCCATCTGCTTTTCCTGAAAGACATATTCGTACTGGCTGCCCAGGGTTTTTTTTACCCTCTCGGCGTCATAACCAAGGATTACAATGTTCCGCTTGATGCCGGCGCCTCTACTTGCATCCAGGACATATTTTACCAATGGCTGGCCGCAGAGGTCATGTATCATCTTTATCATCCCTGAGCGCATCCTTGTCCCTTTTCCTGCTGTCAGGATGAGTGCTGTTGTTTCCCGGTTAGACATTTAAGGCTCCTGTTGAATCATTTCCTGTAAGAGCTTGCTCGCAAGCTTTGGATTTGCCTTTCCCCCTGAGGCGGACATAACCTGCCCTATCAGAAAACCCAATGCCTTTTTTTTGCCGCTATGATAGTCCCTGACGGATTTATCATTTTTACTGAGGACCTCCTCAACAATCTTTGTGAGCTCTTCCTCATTGCTGATTTGGGATACACCCTTTTCACTGATTATCTCCTCAGCCTCTTTACCGCTCTTAAACATCTCAGCCAGAACGCTCTTGCCGGTGAGGGCGCTGATAATGCCTTTCTTTATCAGCAGCAGCAGGTTACCTAGCTTCTCAGG
>CBDUUU010000044.1:0-6294 GCA_965370485.1 uncultured bacterium | reverse complement strand
GACGGGCTCTCGGGTGTGTTCGGGGGCGGAGGCAGTCAGACCCTCCTCGGCACAGGAAGTGCCAGCTTTCTGACAAAGGTAACCACTGCCCTCGGGATAATCTTTATGATCAGCTCCATTGCAATGACCCTCGTTTTCTCTCGTGGCGCCCCCTCGGTAATGGAGAAGACATCCCCTGATGCCCCTGTAGAGGCGCCACAAATCCCTCACCGCTAATGTCACATGGTCGTGAACGCTTACACCTCATCTTTGTTTGAGATACGGACCCTCAAAACCTTCTTTTTCTCCGCCTCCGGCACTGTTAAGGCAGTCAACGGAATAAACCTGAAGATAGATAAAGGAAAGACCCTCGGATTGGTGGGGGAATCCGGGTGTGGGAAGACAGTTGCGGCACTTTCCGTTATGAGGCTCGTCCCAACCCCGGGCAGAATCATTGAAGGAAGTGTCTATCTGGAGGGAAAAGAGCTCCTATCTCTTTCCGAGGCAGAGATGAGAGGCATCCGCGGGGGAAAGATTTCAATGATCTTTCAGGAGCCTCTTACAAGCCTCAACCCTGTCTTTACGGTCGGCGAGCAGATTACTGAGGCGGTCAGGCTCCACAAAAAAGTCTCCGGCAGAGAGGCGCAGGGGGTAATGCGGCATCTGTTGGAGGAGGTCAGCATTCCCTCAAAGTACGCAAGAAGTTATCCGCACCAGTTAAGCGGGGGAATGAGGCAGCGCGTGATGATTGCAATGGCGCTCTCCGGAGAGCCGAAACTCCTTATTGCAGATGAGCCCACTACGGCGTTGGATGTTACAGTATCGGCTCAAATTCTTCATCTCTTAAAAAGGCTTCAGGGCAAGTTCGAAATGTCAATACTTTTCATTACGCATGATTTTGGTATGATAGCCCAGATTGCAGATACAATTGCAGTGATGTATGCGGGGGAGATTGTCGAGTGCGCTCCTTCCTCTTCGCTATTCAATAGGCAATACCACCCATACTCACGCGGTCTTCTTAACTGTCTCAACTACCTCAGCAAAAAGGGGAGCAGGCTTATGACAATCCCGGGTAATGTCCCTGACCTTGCCCGCCTGCCGAAAGGATGTGTCTTCAGAGAACGTTGTGAACATAGCAGGGAGATTTGTGCCCACAGCAGACCGTCTCTAACAGAAGTGGAGACAGACCACAGCGTAGCCTGTTATAACTGGAAATAATTACAGACAAGGTCTGCCCAGAAAATCTGCGATAATGACATAAAGTGGGAAAAGGAGTTTGCTTGAAGATCTCTCTGTGGTAAGATAAGCAAAGGGAGGGAAATGAAATTCCTCCTGCATCATTTTGCCACCAGGGCAATTATTTTTCTTGCTCCCTACTCCTTCGCCTGTTACAATTCCTACTATGAAACAAAGAAAAAAGCCATCACTAACACATTTAATCCCGCAGGAAACCATAGAAAGCAAGATACTTTACATAGAGCGCTTCCCGGATATTTTTATGTTTCAGTTAACCGATGAGGAAAAAGACAAACTGGTCACAAAATGTGACCGGTTCAAATTACTGAAACATTCATCGAGTCTGCCCCATGCCTTCACCGAGCAAGGAGTTGCTATGCTTTCTAGCATCTTAAAAAGTAAGACGGCTATTCAGGTAAACATTCAAATCATGATAACATTCACTAAGCTTAGAGAAATTGTTTTAACTCATAAGGACCTACAACGAAAAATTGATGCCATGGAGAGAAAATACGACCAGCAATTTAAAGTTGTGTTTGATGCCATGAGAAAGTTATTAGAACCACCACCAAAGCCCAAAAGAGTAATAGGGTTTCGCAGCGATTAAAGCCTAAATTAGGAGTTACCATCAATGCCAAAAAGAACCAAATCCTAACTTTTTAATAGGCGGCTATGGTTACATTTAATGTGAGGTAATTCGCTTACGGATTTTGATTGTTATTAAAAGGCAAATGTTGCATAATGTGAAGTAATGTTAACCGTATAAAATGGAGGCAGAGTTATGTTACTTAACTCGAGGAGGGCGAAATATGGCATTGGATTTAAGCGGTTTGCAAAAAGCGGTTGGTTCACTTGAGCGAGCAATAAAAGTCGCTAACACTATGATTCAGGGTAAAGTTGATACAGATCAGGAAGAAGTAATTCGCGCAGGAGTGATACAAAACTTTGAATTTACGTATGAATTATGCTGGAAATTTATGAGACGCTGGCTTGAAAAAAATGCCGGCGGGCAGGCGATCGATGGTTTAACTATGAAAGAATTATTCAGAATGGCGGCTGAAAGACATTTGATAAAAGACGTTGAAGCATGGTTTGATTATCAGAGGAAACGAAATAAGACCGCCCATACTTATAACGAAGTTACCGCAGAAGATGTGTTTGATACCGCTGTTTGTTTTATAACCGACGCAAAAGACCTGCTAAAGTCATTAGAGGCAAAGAATGATTGATGTTTCACCGCATAATTTAAAAATTATTCATGAAATACTGGATAGGCATGTGCCTGATTGCGAAATTAGGGCTTTTGGTTCCCGCCTAACATGGACAGCCAAGAATTATTCGGATCTTGATTTGGCTATAGTCTGCAAAAAAAAACTTGCAGACAAAATCCTGTATGCCTTGAAAGAAGATTTCGAGGAATCCGATTTGCCCTTTCGCGTGGATGTGCTGGATTGGAACAGCATATCACAAGAATTTCAAACCGTAATTAGCAGGGACTATGAGGTTTTACAAAACGGTATAGCTACGCGCGGATTATCATAAAGTTCCCTACTAAAACCTCTATAATCCTCTTTGAGGCATTTCCATCGCACAACGGGTCCTGCCCACCCGGTTTTTTTACCTCACCATCCAAAACCTTCAGAGATTCTTCTATAATCCTCTCAGGTTTACTTCCCACAAGTATATTCGTCCCATCCGTTACGGTATCGGCCCTTTCGGTGGTATCGCGCAGGGTGAGACAGGGAATGCCCAATACCGTGGTCTCTCCCTGAATCCCGCCCGAATCCGTAAGGACAAAGCGGGCGTTCATCTCTAAACTCAAAAAGTCCAGATAACCCATCGGGTTAATAAGCTCAATGCCCTTGAAAGATTCCTCAAGAGAAAACTCTTTAATCATTTTTCGGGTGCGAGGATGAACCGGAAACACAACGGGGATTCTTCCGGCAACCTCACTCAGCGCTTTCCCGATTCCGGCAAGGGTGTTTTTATTATCAACATTAGAGGGTCTGTGGAGGGTGAGAAGGGCATAGTGTTTCCCGGATAGACCCAGGGCAAATAACATATCCGAAGAGAGCGCCCTTTCCCTGTTCATCAAGAGGCTGTCAACCATCACATCCCCGACAAGATAAATTCTCTCTTTCGAGATGCCCTCTCTCTTCAGGTTTTCGTTCGCATAAGGTGTAGGCGTGAAGAGATAATCCGACACAGCATCAGTGAGAACCCTGTTTACCTCCTCAGGCATCTCTCTGTCAAAGGAGCGGAGGCCGCTTTCCACATGCGCAATGGGTATACGCAGTCTTACTGCCGTCATTGCCGCCGCAAGGGTCGAATTAACATCACCCACCACCAGGACCAGGTCAGGCTTGGTCTTCATAAGAACAGGCTCGAGGGCAAGCATAGTCCTTGACATCTGCTGGGTGAGGCTTCCTCCGCCCACGCCCAGATGTATATCGGGCATGGGCAGCCTCAACCCCTCGATGAAGAGTCCCGACATCTCCCTGTCATAATGCTGGCCGGTATGGACAAGTATTGGATAAAAGCTGACAGGATGTCTCTTCATCTCCTCTAAGATAGGGACAATCTTCACAAAATTCGGCCGTGTCCCGACTACACAAACAATTCTCATCTGCTGGCTTCCCGGTAATATTTAATTGTTTCCCGAAATCCTTCTTCGAGGGTATAAGAGGCGCTCCAGCCTAAATCCCTAAATGCCTTCTGAGAGTCCAGGAATATATGCCCTATCTCTCCCCCTCTCGGCGGGCCAAAGACAGGCTCAACAGAAGAGCCTAAGGCAGCCTTCAGGCTGTCAAACAGCTCAACAACCGTGGTCTGCCTCCCTGTCCCTATATTATAGATCTCATTATCCCCCTTATCGAGGGCAAGGACATTTGCCTCTACAACATCCCCGACATAGATATAATCCCTGCCCTGGGAGCCATCTCCAAAGATTGTGGGGCGCTCTCCGCTCAGCAGTTTCTCCGTAAAGATTGCCACAACCCCTGCCTCCCCATAAGGATTCTGCCGCGGCCCGTAGACATTTGCATACCGCAGCACAGTATATTTCAGCCCGGCATTATGGGCATAAAGATACAGATAATGCTCAACTGTATGTTTGGAAACCCCATATGGGCAGATGGGTCTCACCGGAGAGAGCTCCTGCGCAGGAAGTATATCCGCCTCCCCATAAACCGCCCCGCCCGTGGAGACATAGATGAATTTTTTTATTCCGGAACGGACAGAGTTCTCAATGAGATTAAGGCTGCCGAGGATATTTACCCTCGCATCAAAGACAGGCTCCCTAACCGACCTTCTCACATCCATCTGCGCGGCATGGTGATTTACAAAATCAGGGCGCTCCTTTTCAAAGATTTTCCTTACCCCCGCCTCATCACATAGAGCCACCTTATAAAATACAGCCTTCGGATTGAGGTTTTCCTTAAATCCCGTTGAGAGGTCGTCAATGACAACAACATCATAGCCCTTTCCCAGAAGCCCATCTATAACATTTGAGCCAATAAAACCCGCCCCGCCCGTTACCAGAACCTTCATAGCCACCTCCCGAGGTATTTGCGAAGCCGTCTCTCCATCTCAGTCTTACTGAAATATTTTAGCCTCTCTCTCTGCCTGGCTACAATTCTCTCTCTTAAAGGCGCCTCCTCAAGTATTACATTTGCCAGCTCGGCAATCTCCTGATAGTTCCTTTCTTTAACCAGCACACCGGTGTCTGCGAGCGTCTCGGGTATCGCAGCCGCCTTGTAGGCAATAATAGGCAGGCCAAAATACATACTCTCGATAAGCGGGACCCCAAACCCCTCATGCTCACTCATGCAGATAAAGATGTCAGACAATTTATAATAGGCAATCAAATCATCAAGATTCACGTGCCCAAGCAGATACACACTTCTAAGCCCCAGCTGGAGCACCAGTGAGCGAAGATAATTATGATAGAGTTCGGTGCCTGCATAAGAACCAATAATAAAGAGCCGTGAATCTGAATTTATATACTTATTATAGTAATAAAACGTAAAAATGACATCATCGAACCTTTTATTCGGCGCCAATCTTCCAACAGTCAGGAAATGCCTTATGTGCGGCTGGCGATATGTATCTATGATGCGCTGATTCGGCGGTCTGTCAAAACGCTCAGTATCTATTGTCAGAGGCAAAACCTCGCAACGGCCAAAGCCGCATCTTTTCAGCTCTGCCCGGTTATACTCAGAGACCGCAAGAACAAGCTCGGCAGCGTCGGAAAAACGGGAAAGCTCATCCCTTCCAACCTCCAGTTCCTTCTCAATCCTTGCATTCACCGCATGCAGATACCTGGAGGGGGTAATGTTATGATAGATAATAACCTTCTTCTCCTGCAGTGTGCAAAAATATTGATTGATGGGCGAAAAAATAGATAAGTGAAGAATAGCTATATTATCCTTAGAACTGCGCTCATATGTCCGATAATCCCTGCACTTGCCACGCAGCCTGGGGTTAATGTGTTTTGCGACTGAATAGAGCTCACTATTTAGTCCCCAGGAGTTGAAAATACCCTGAAGCTCCATTGCCTGGATGCTGATTGCATCCCCATAACTCATCCCCGCCAAAAACTGGTGTATTTCCATAATGACTCAGTTATTTTAGTGCCTCTTTGAACCTTTTCATAACAAGGGGCCAGTTGTAATTTTCTTCTACATATCTTCTGCCGCTGCCCCCCATTCTGCGGCGAAGCTCCGCATTATCCAGCAGTAAATTGACGCACTCTTCGAACTCGAAGTAATCCTCAAAAAACAACCCTCCATTACTCTTGAGACAATGGTCCTTTGTGACTGCGCAGCCCTTATGCACGAGCACAGGAACCTCTGCCAGCCAGGACTCCATAAGGGTGATAGAAAGGCTCTCGTTGACCGAGGGCTGGCACAGAAACGCAGCTGCCTGGTGCGCATCATACTTATCGCGAGGGGATAAATACCCCAGGTCGAGTATTTCAGCGCAATCCTCCGGAATATCAACCTCGCCGCTGCCAAGCAAGACCAGCCTCAGTCCCTTTTTGTTTCTCAGCCTGTAATAGACAAAATAATTCAGAAGAAG
>CBDUUU010000043.1:0-6314 GCA_965370485.1 uncultured bacterium | reverse complement strand
ATAAATCATATACAAATTCTTCACGAATTGCATATGAATTTTATGTTGGTTGTTTATTTTAATACGGAATTTCACGCAAATGCAAGTTATTAACGGGAATGCTGGATCGGCTACACTGCTTTGCGTTTGTCATTCTGTCGACTATCATGCTGTATTCGATGTATATCAACACTCTTTGTTCTTCTCTCAGCGGTATAATCATCAATTTCAATGTCGAATTTTTCTTTGAATCGGCTGAAAATCCCGAAGAAATCCAGCAGTAGAATTATTCCAAAGATGATGCTTAAAGACATGAAGATATACACCGCCATCTTTTCTCCGATTTGTTTTGTATTTCTTTATCGGCAGAATTCACATCAATTTAACCGCTGAAATCACCGCAACATGTACTTATCCAAAATTTTACCCTCAGAAATTAGGCTCACGGATATGGCAGGCGGAAATTTTTTTTCTTCAAGAATTTTGTTGTCTTTAAAATTATACACCCGATAAGAAATCTTATTTTTTTTTATTTCTGAAAGATATTCTGAGGCACTTCTTCTATAATTAAAAAAATAATTGGGTTGTAGGCGGATAGGGAAATGACAGGAGCAACACAATGTACCTGGTAACCGGCGGGGCAGGTTTTATAGGCTCTCATGTAGTAGAGAGACTTCTAGCCTCAGGATATAGTGTATGTGTCTTCTATAATTTCTCAACAGGCAGGAAAGAAATTGTTAAGAAGTGGATAGACGAGATTGAACTCATAGAAGGGGACATAAGAGACATAAATACCGTAGAGAAGGCCTTTAAGGGCGTGCACTTCTGCATTCACCAGGCGGCAATCCCCTCTGTGGCGAGGTCCCTTAAAGACCCCGTAGGCGTAACAGAGGTAAATGTGCGAGGCACATTGAACATCCTCACCAGGGCAAGGGACGCCGGGGTAAAAAGGGTAGTCTATGCGAGTTCCTCATCGGTGTATGGGAACAGCGAGGAGCTGCCTCAGAGAGAGGCCCAGCTTCCCGAGCCCCGCTCACCCTATGCACTCACAAAACTGACAGGCGAGCATTACTGCCGCGTCTTTTACAACGCCTTTTCTTTGCCTGTAGTTACACTTCGATTCTTTAATGTCTTTGGTCAGCGCCAGGATGCAGCATCAGCCTATTCAGCAGTCATCCCGCGCTTCATCCGCGCGCTTGCCTCAGGAGACAGACCCATTATTTACGGAGACGGGGAGCAATCAAGGGACTTTACATACATAGACAACGTCGTTGAAGCGGTACTTGCAAGCTGCGAGAAGGAGGAGGCAGTGGGAGAGGTATTCAACATCGCCTGCGGCAAGAGCGCGACTCTAAATGAGCTCCTGGGCATACTTCAGAAGATTATCAAGGTCAACACAGAGCCCATTCACAAGGAAGAGAGACCCGGCGACATTAAGCGCTCCCTCGCCGATATCACAAAGGCGAGGCAGCTCCTCGGCTTTTCACCGGAAGTAGGGCTGGAGGAGGGATTGAGAAAAACAGCCCTTTAGAAATGCAAAAGAAAACCATTCTCGTAACCGGCGGAGCCGGATTCATAGGCTCACACCTGTGCGAGACTCTAATAAACGGGGGCCGGAGAGTCCTCTGCATCGACAACCTGATAACAGGAAACATCGATAACATATCGCACCTGAGCCCGGGAGACTATTTCCGGTTCATAAAGCAGGACATCACCAAATACATCGATATTAAAGAAGATGTAGAATGGATTCTGCACTTTGCCTCCCCTGCAAGCCCTGTCGACTATCTCAAATTCCCCATTCAGACATTAAAGGTCGGCTCCCTTGGCACACACAATGTTTTGGGGCTTGCCAGGGCAAAGGGGGCGGGCTGTCTTCTCGCCTCGACCTCAGAGGTTTATGGTGACCCCCTCCGGCACCCGCAGACTGAGGACTACTGGGGTAATGTAAACCCAATCGGGCCCAGAGGGGTTTATGACGAGGCAAAAAGATTTGCAGAGGCAATAACCACAGCCTACCACAGGGTGCACAAGCTCGAGGTAAGGATAGCCCGCATCTTTAATACATACGGCCCTCGTATGCGCAGTGATGACGGGAGGGCAATCCCCGCATTCATAAACCAGGCGCTCGCAAACAAGCCAATCACTGTCTTTGGAGACGGAAGCCAGACACGCAGTTTCTGCTACATCTCCGAGCTGGTTACAGGGATAATAAAACTTATGAACTCTTCCTGCGCCGAGCCTGTAAACCTCGGAAATCCGGAGGAGCTCTCCATCCTTGAGCTTGCAGAGGAGATTCGCTCTCTCACCGGCAGCAAAAGCCGGATAATCCACAGGGAGTTACCCCTCGATGACCCAAAGGTGCGCAGACCCGACATCACAAGGGCAAAGGAAAAGCTCGGCTGGTCTCAGTCAATAGCCCTGAAAGAAGGCTTAACAGAAACCATAAAATGGTTCAGAAATGGAACCTATAGAAAAGATAAAAGAAGCTGAGAAAAACAGCAGGGATGCCATTGAGTCTGCAAGGAAAGAGGCAGAGAAACAAATAGCAGATGCCCGCAGGCAATGTAAGCTCAGGATTGAGCAGGTGAGAGAAGAGGCAAACAGGGAGAAGGACTCTCTCCTGAAAAAGGCGGAAGAAAAACTAAGTGATGAACTCGCCGGAGAAAAGGGCAAATCTGAGAAGGCAATTAAAGAACTAAGGGAAATCTCCTCCAAAAACAGAGAAAAAACCGTAGACTTTATAGTCCGTGAATTCTACAGGCGATTCAGCTCTTGATTTCAATGTAATTGACGGTACCCTTTCTAATATCTCCCCATAGAATATCCTTGATTTCCCTCTTTGCAGAGAAATAGATAATCTGCCAGCCTAAATCAACAACCTCCTTGAGTGTATCGACCAGCTTGTGAAGCCGCTCAATATCAGCCTTTATAAAGGGGTCGTCCATTATAAAGAAACCCCTTTTGTCCTTTAGCAGCCTCTCTCCAAGGGCAAGGCGGATAGAAAGATATAACTGGTCATATGCCCCTCCGGATAACCTCCATGCCTCCAGGACCGAGCCATCCTTACGCCTGGCCAAAATCTTCTCTTCCTCCTGATTAAAGAATACCTCTTTATAGAACCCTTCTGTTATCTTACTGAAATGCCTTGAGGCAAGACCGCCCGGCGCAAAAAGACCGGAGACCTTCTCTCTCTCTTCAGAGCTTATTTCCTCAAAGACCTCCAAAACAGCCAGGCAGCAGTCTGTGTTTGCCTCAACCCCATCTACAAAAGTGCCCAATCTCTCCCTTATCGCCCTCAGGTCTACAACCGTCTCACAGGGCAGAAAACTTGTCTCGGCGTGCAAAATCTCATTTGCGGCTCTTTCTATCTGCCCCAGTTTCCTTTGAAAATCAGCCAGTGAATCGCCCAACCCTGCCAGCCTCTCCTCAAGCGCCTTTTTCTCTCTCTGTAATTCGGGGACAGCCCTCTCTTCATATTTTACGTCCTTTGCCCTATCCCTGTAAGACGCAAGGCCCTCTACCTGCCTCTCCCAGCAAGAGAGGTTTCCTCCCAGCAGGTCACCATCCACTCCAAAGAGCCCCCCCAGAACACCCTCCCACTTCTCTGCCAACCTGCCGCACTTTCTTTTCAAGGCAAGCTTTTCAACATAACCATGGGGTGTCAACTCTGCCGACCTTTCCTTTATATCATCGATATCGCCGTTTGCCTTCTTCAGTCTTCTTCCAATCTCAGGGAGTCTCCTGCCTCTTGATTCCTCCAGCCTGCCCCGGAGTCTGCCTGCATCGATTCTTGCCTTCTCTAAGATTCTACTTTTCTTGAGATGCTCCTCATAGAAACCCTGCACATTCGAGAGAATCCCTTCGATATTGCCCGCATCCAATCCAAATGTCGAAACTGCCAGCCTGATGCGCTCAAACATCCCCTTGAGCCTGCTCTTGTTCCACACAAACCAGAACTTAAGGAGAGCCCCGCCTACGGTGAATGCACCAAAGACCGCAGAGAGGATATAAAACAACAAGAGATGTAAGCCAAAGAAAATGCCGGCCAGGGATACCCCAAGAGGCACAATAGAAACCGCTCCCAGCAAGGCAAAAAACGCCACCCTTCCCTCCCGGAGTGCCAGCCTCTCCCTCTTCGACTTATAACCCTCCAGCTCAGTTCTCTGCTCATCCAGCTTTCTCTTTCTCTCATCAAGAATTTGGAACTCTCGCTCCTGCTCATCCACTGCCCGGCTTATTTCCCTGAACTCTCCCTCCGCCTTTTCAATCTCTGCAGTCACCTCATCCCTGTCTCTGAGATAATTTTCCCTATCCCTCTGGCTCACCCTCCACAACTGCCCATCTTCATCGTTATAGGCATTCAGGGTTTCAAGCTCCTCCAGGGCATTTCTAAGCTCGCTCAATGCTTCCCTTCCCGCCTCATACCTTTCGCGTCTACCCGCACATTCAAGGTCATTAAGTCTGTGCCCGACATTGTCAAGCTCCTCCCTGCACCTTGCAGACTCTTCCTCTTTTCCCTCAAGCCCTTCCCTTTCTGCCTCATCCTGTAAATTGTCTATCTCGGCAATCAGCTCAGTGGCGGCCTCAACCCTGGATTTCACCTTTCCAAATTCCTCCCTATCGGACAAAGAGGCTCGAGGGTCCGCCTTCGTGAGCCTGCCCAGGGCCTGGACCTCTTTCATTATGGAGGAAAGTTCCTGTGTTCTCATGCCTGTAAGCCGGCCTGTCAGGTCGGTGTAAAACTCCCTCTCATCGGGAATGCGAAGGTCGCTATCCCTTATCACAAAGATATTACGGCACTCCGGGGCAGTTACGGCGGATGTCTGCGTTAAATTTCCTCTCTCAGGCAGTTTCACCTCTCTGCCTTTCTCATCCTCTATAACCACATACCCTTCGGGAAACTCATCTACCCTGTCTATATCCTTAAAATCTTTTTTGCCTGCCTTTTTACCCAATAACAGCTTTACAAGGGCATCTATGGTAAGGGTCTTGCCGTCCTCATTCCTGCCGAAAAACAGGTTAAACCTGCCCAGAACAACCTGCGCAATTGCCGGCAGGGGGCCGTATCGCATTATGGAAAATTCCTTTATTCTCATACCTGCCTCGCCCCTGCCATCGCCCTGATTGCAATCTCGCGCATCCGGGGCTTGACTGCCTGCTCGAAGCGCCCTTCCTTCAGCTTATCCAGAAATCTCCTGAACAAGTCATCTTCGACTATCCCCTGAATGTCCTTAAACTCCATATGCAGGTCCTCGCCTGCGCATCTTCCCTCCACAAGTTCTTTTATTTTTTCCGCAAGTTCGGATTCAGAGAGGGCAATCTCTTTGCTATCGATGAAACCTCCAATCCTGAGAATGAGTTTTGCTTTATGATGAGTTTTCTCGATGCAGCTCCTTACTACATCAAGCGGGTCTTCGTCCATCAGAGGGTCAAACTCTATCGACTTTTCCTCGAAGTGGGGGGTATCAAGAGAATGCCCCTCAGGAGGCTCGCCAAGACTAAAGACATTGACCTTCCTTTGGCCCAGCTCCCTCCTGGATATAGAAACAGGTGAGCCGGGATATACAAAATAGCCGCCGTTTTCTAATCTCCTGACATCGAAACGAGAGTGGAAGTGACCCGCAAGCACATAATCAATATTCAGGTCCTTAAAATAAGAGAGCCTCACGGGCATATACCTTCCCTCTCCCTCCTCGCCAAAATCCTCCCTCTGAAAAAATGTATCGAGCAGCTCTCCGTGATAGAGTAAAATATTTTTCTTGTCAGGCGTCAACCTGTGCCGCAGTGAGTGGAGTCTGCGAATGAGCCTCCCCCCCTCTATGGGTTCGAAAGGCAGTCCCCAGAGCCTCACCTGTCCATATTCGAACGGTTTACCCAACTCGGTCAAAACCACTACATCGCTTCCAAAGTACATACCGCCCTCGAAAGAAAGCCTGTCATGATTTCCGGGAATCACAACGACCTTAAAGCCGCTATTTGAAAAAAGCTCCCGGATTCTGGGCCTCAGATGCTCCGAGGCCGCCCTTCCGTCAAAAAGGTCCCCGCTTATTACAAACACCTCAACGAATCTACCGGCAAGCGCAATCAGCCCCTGAAGCACCTCCCACCTTTCATCCTCGTATTGTCTCAGGTGCAAATCCGCCGTGTGAAGTATTTTCACAGACCTACCTCACAATACACTTAGTAACATAATTCCTTTCCATGGCATTCTTTAACTCCTCAAGCTCCTCATCAGAATAATCTGTCCCATTAAGAAGCTCAGGGCTGAGCGTCTTCGATGAAACAAACCTCTGCAAGGCATAAACCTCTGCGCCCTTTATCAGATTGCCTAT
>CBDUUU010000042.1:0-6329 GCA_965370485.1 uncultured bacterium | reverse complement strand
TTTTGAGCATCCCTTGCAGAGACTGGTAAGGGAGGAGGCCTCATCCTTTGCGGAGAGGGTCTATACCGATGTTAACGGCAACGTGATTATGGAGAAGAATCCGAAGGGGAGTCCACGGGTTATGCTTGCGGGCCACTCCGATGAGATTGGGTTTATGGTAAAGTATATTACGGGGGATGGGTTTATCTACTTTACCCCTATTGGCGGGGTTGATGCGGAACTCGTTCCGGGGCAGAAGGTGGAGATACAGGGCAAAAAGGGGAAGGTCCCCGGGGTAGTCGGGAAAAATCCCATCCACCTTATTCGGAAAGAGGAGCAGAAAAAGAAACCTGAGATATACGACCTGTGGATTGACATCGGGGCGAAGAACAAAAAGGATGTTGAGAGCGAAGTATCCATAGGCGACCCGATTACCTTTGCTACCAGGTTTGAGCGGTTAAAGAACGGACTTCTTTCCGCCCATAGTTTTGATGACAAGGTTGGGGTCTTTGTGGTTGTTGAGGTGATGAGACGCCTCTCCAGACAGAAGCTCCCATCTGCTCTTTTCGGGGTCTCGACTGTGCAGGAGGAGATAGGTCTGAGGGGTGCCCATACCAGCGCATATCATCTGAGACCTGATATAGGCATTGCCATCGATGTGGACTTTGCCTCCGATTACCCCGATATAAATAAAAAGAGGGTGGGGGAAATAAAACTTGGCGGGGGACCTGTCCTTTCGAGAGGCGCCAATATTAACCCTGTTATCGGGAAGATGCTTGTTGAAGCGGCTAAGAAAAAGAGGATTCCATACCAGATTTCGGGTTCCCCCCGCGCAACAGGGACAGATGCCAATGTGATGCAGTTGTCCCGAAGCGGCGTAGCTACTGCGCTTATTGGAATACCGAATCGCTACATGCACACACCTGTGGAGGTTGTTGCTGCCTGCGATATTGAGAACGCAGTCCGCCTGCTTGTCTCCTTTGTAAAACAGCTGCGTCCGGGCATAGGGCTTACTCCGTGACAGTTAATACTCATAGACTCCCCCCATGGTTCAAACAGCGCCTGCCTGCAGATGGGCGTGCAATGGAGGTGACTGCGCTTCTTGAAAGGCTCTCGCTAAATACGGTATGTGAGTCTGCTTCCTGTCCAAATCGCGCTGACTGTTATAGCCAGGGGGTCGCCACATTTATGATTTTAGGGGATACCTGTACAAGGAGATGTTCCTTCTGCGGGGTTTCTCAGGGAGAGCCAAACCCTGTAGATAAGGATGAGCCGCGGCGAATAGTGGAGGCTGTAAGGCTTCTGGGATTGGAGCATGTGGTTGTGACATCAGTTACGCGGGATGACCTTCCGGATGGGGGGGCTCAACACTTTGCCGAGGTTACCAGGAAACTTCGCAGGCTCCCTGTTACTATTGAACTGCTCATACCTGACTTCTGCGGGTCCCGGGATGCCCTTGGACTCATCCTGAGCGAGAAACCCCATATTATAAATCATAATATTGAGACAGTGCCCCGGCTTTATTCGCAGGTGAGACCACGGGCATCTTACAAGAGGTCACTCGGATTGTTAAGGGATGCCAAAGAGACCGGCGGGGCGTTTACAAAAAGCGGTCTTATGCTCGGGCTTGGCGAGGAGGCAGGTGAGGTGAGGGATGTATTGGAAGAGCTGAGAGAGGCGGAGTGCGACATTGTTACAATCGGGCAGTACCTGCGCCCATCGCCGGATAAAAGGGAGGTAGCCGCCTATATCAGCCCTGAGGAATTCTCCAGGTATCGGGAGTATGCCATCTCGCTCGGGTTTTTGGGCGCTGCCTCGGGGCCGCTTGTCCGAAGCTCGCACAGGGCAGGCAGGCTGTTCAAAGAGGTGCTTGATGCTTCTTAGGATATATGGGGACCCTATACTAAGGGAAAGATGTCTGCCTCTGGAGGTGGTTGATGATGAGGTACGAAAACTGATTGACGATATGGCACAGACTATGTATGGGCACAAAGGGGTCGGGCTTGCCGCGCCGCAGGTGGGATTCAAAAAGAGGGTTGTTGTAATAGATGTGGGCGAGGGGCTGCTTTCCCTGGTGAATCCCGTTATCTCTGTCAGGGGTGATGCATGCGAGGTGTCTTCAGAGGGCTGCCTGAGCCTGCCTGAGATATATCTTCCTGTTAAGCGGGCAAAGACAATAACCGTTGAGGGGTTTGGGAGGGATGGCATGCCTGCTAAACTTGAGCTGTCGGCCCTTGTGGGAAGAGCTGTTCAGCATGAGGTAGACCACCTAAACGGCATCCTGATTATAGACCATGTGAGCCTTGCCAGAAGACAGCTCTTAAGGGGGAAGTTGAGGGCAATTAAGAATATGAGAGAGTCTCCGCTTTTGTAGAGGAAGAGCTGTATTCGGCGGTAACCTAAAATGTTAGTAAAAGATTGCATGACGAGGAAGGTGATTACGGTCAGCAGGGCAACCTCTCTGAGAGACATCATTCAGATTTTCAGAAAATGTAATTTCCAGACACTTCCGGTGGTCGGGAAAAACAACCGCCTGGTGGGCATAATAACCTTTGATGAGATATTAAAGGTCTTTCAACCTTACAGCTCTGATTTGGCGGCGATGTTAAAGTCTGTTTCTTATTTAGAGTCCTCTCCGGTGGAGGAGCTTCAGCTCGATGATATCTCAGGCGAGATGGGGATGCTGGTTGTTGCCGACGATATTGTCTCAGACAAGTTTGTCACAGTAGGGCAGGAGACTGCTGTAGGTGAGGCTCACGCGATGATGAGGCGGCATAACACCAGGGTGCTTCTGGTTACTCAGGAAGAGGAACTCGCCGGCATCATCTGCCTGTTTGATATTATCCTTGCCCTGCTCAGAGAAAGAGGGGTTGTTGAGTGAATCTCAATACCGCCCTGGGTCTGGGCGTTATACTTCTGGCGGGGTTAGGCTCGGCTAAGTTTATCCGAAGGTTCGGGGTTCCTGCCGTAACCTCCTATCTCCTTCTTGGAATACTAATAGGACCCTGCCTCCATCTGGTCTCGCAGGGGCTTTTGCGCTCCTCGAGCCTTATCTCTAATATAGCCCTCAGTTTTATAGCCTTTAGTCTGGGGCAGAATTTTCTCTTAGAGCGCTTTAAGAGAATCGGAAGGGGGGTCCTCTTTATCTCCATTGGAGGAGCGCTGGGTCCCTGGCTGCTCGTTACCCTGGGGGTGTGGCTTTTAACGGGGCAATCCCTTGCCATTGCCCTTGTCTTTGGCTCTATCGCCACCGCCACTGCCCCTGCTGCAACTGTGATGGTAACGAAGGAATACAGGGCAAGGGGCAAATTCACGGATACATTACTTGGCATAGTGGCTATCGATGATGCCTGGGGGATAATCCTCTTTGTTTTTTCCTTAGCCATTGCTCAGGGTATTATTGGCGTGCGGGGTCTATGGGGAAATTTTATCCTCTCTGCGGCAGGGCATGCGCTTATAGAGATTCTCGGGGCGCTGTTTCTGGGGGCTGTCCTGGGATGGCTCCTATGGCGGTTCTCCCGCCTCGCAGGCAATCCCTCTGAGTTTTTGATATATACACTCGGCTTCATTCTGCTCAATACCGGAGTGGCGGCTCATCTGGGCCTCTCTGTACTGCTGGCAAATATGTCTCTGGGGGCGACGGTGGTAAATGTTGACAGGGCAAGCTTCAGGTTCTTTGATGCGGTCCGAAATGTCGACTCCCCGCTTTATGTCCTTTTCTTTGTCCTGGCAGGGGCGAACCTTGAGATAGGGCTACTAAAGTCGTTAGGTCTGCGGGGGCTGGTCTATGTTCTCACCAGGGTAGCAGGCAAGCTCTCAGGGGCGTTTGCCGGTGCCCATCTCGCCCATGCTGAAGATAAAATGAAAAAATATATGGGGCTGGCACTCATCCCACAGGCGGGGGTTGCGCTTGGCCTTGCCTTAATCGCCAAGCTCACATTTCCGGAGATGGGCTCGACGATCTTCTCGACCATTGTCGCAACCACCATCATCTACGAGCTCATTGGTCCTTTATTCACCAAATTTGCCCTCAAAAAGGCAGGCGAGATTTAAATGAATTCTCTGATTATTGCTGCGATTGCCTTTGCAGGTTATATCATTGCATATTACACATACGGAAAATATCTGGCAAAAAGGATATTTAAAATTGACCCTGATGCAATATGTCCCAGTGAGGAGTTCAGGGATAATGTAGATTTTGTCCCAACAAATAAACACATACTTTTCGGCCACCATTTCACCTCTATCGCGGGGCTGGGACCTATTGTAGGCCCTGCCATTGCTATTATCTGGGGATGGCTGCCTGCGCTCATCTGGGTTTTCATAGGCTCTATCTTTATGGGTGCAGTGCACGACTTCGGCTCGCTTGTGATCTCTCTGAGGAGAAAAGGCCGCTCTATCGGGGATATAGCAGCAGACATCATTAATCCGCGTGTACGGACACTTTTCCTTTTGATTATCTTTTTTGAGCTCTGGATTGTCATAGCTGTATTCGCCTTAATTATTGCAATACTTTTTAAAATGTATCCACAGGCAGTCCTCCCTGTATGGCTTGAGATACCTATTGCACTTTATCTCGGACACATGGTGTATAAGAGAGGAAAAAGGCACACCCACATCGGCATCCTTGCTGTTATTGTTATGTATATTACAGTGGTAATCGGGGCATATTTCCCTATAAACATGCCTGCCCTATTTGGCATAAATCCTTTGGCCATATGGATTGTAATTTTGCTGATATATGCCTACATTGCATCAACTTTGCCTGTACAGACACTCCTCCAGCCAAGGGACTACATAAATTCCCACCAGCTTTTTGTTGCAATGGCGCTTTTGAGCATAGGAACCCTTATAGCGCATCCCAAAATTGTTGCGCCTGCTGTTAATATGTCTCCCAAAGGGGCGCCGGCAATGTGGCCTTTTTTATTTGTTATAATTGCATGCGGAGCGATTTCAGGTTTTCACAGCCTGGTATCATCGGGGACATCTTCCAAACAATGCGATAAGGAAAAAGATTCCCTCTTTATCGGTTACGGCGGAATGCTTTTGGAGAGCGCATTAGCTGTCCTGGTGATTATTGCTGTTGCAGCCGGCCTGGGTATGGGGCTGCATACAAAGGATGGCCGGATGCTAACGGGGGTAGAGGCATTCAGCCATCACTATTCCAGCTGGGCTGCTGCGAGCGGCCTGCCTGCAAAACTTGGCGCATTTGTAGCAGGTTCTGCCAACCTGGTTGAAGCCATAGGTATCCCTGCAAAAATTACTATTGCGATAATGGGTGTTTTTCTTGTGTCATTTGCCGCAACGACCCTGGACACTGCAGCACGGATCCAGCGTTATGTCGTGACAGAACTTGCCTCAGCATGGAATATAAAACCGCTTACAGGCAAACGCAGCGCAACACTTACAGCTATCCTCTCAGCCTTTATCCTGGCATTTTATAACGGGAGCGGCACAGGAGCGCTTAACCTTTGGCCCTTGTTCGGCACTGTAAACCAGCTCCTGGCAGGCCTGACCCTGCTTGTAATTACAATATATCTTGCAAGACAAAAGCTGAATGTTTTGTATGCTGCGCTCCCTATGGTCTTTATGATTCTTATGACCGGGTGGGCGATGATTATTAACTTAAAAAACTTCTACACTACATCAAACTGGCTGCTTTTCTCCATCGGGCTTGTGGTGTTTGCCTTAGAAATATGGATGATTGCAGAAAGTGTCCTGGTTATGAGAAGCCTTAAGAAAACTAGAGTCAGCCTGGGTAAATAGACAATTTTTTATTCTTCTCCAATTAATCTCTTACTTATCTCTTTTCTTGTTCGATGAGCAACATCATCTAAAATACTGTAAACTGTGGGAACGATTATTAAAGTCAGGAAAGTAGAAACTACCAGCCCCCCAATAACTGCCAAAGCCATGGGAGCTCTTAGCTCTGAGCCTTCTGAGTTGCTTATAGCCATAGGAAGCATTCCAAATGTAGCCGTGGCTGCTGTTAATAAAACTGCCCTTAATTTAGTAACACCACCTTGAATAAGCGCGTCGTCTTTACTCATGCCCTTAGCTCTAAGCTGATTAACATAATCCACAAGGACTATTCCATTATTAACTACAACACCGGTAAGAATAATGACACCTAAAAGAGAAACCATGGAAAGACTATTACCGGTTAACAGCAGTATCAAAATTACACCAGTTATTCCAAATGGAACGGTAAACATCACTGTAAAAGGATGTACCAACGATTCAAACTGGGCGGCCATAATCATATATACCAATAATATTGCTAAAATAAATACAGTGCCCAAGGCAACAAATGTTTCCCGCATTCGTTCTGCCTCCCCGCCGTATTCCAC
>CBDUUU010000041.1:0-6399 GCA_965370485.1 uncultured bacterium | reverse complement strand
CAGGGCTGACCTTGCGCAGGCAGGCGGGAAAAACCCCGAAAATATAGACAAGGCAATCTCGTCGGTCCCGGATATAGTAAAAAAGCAGGTAAAATTCAGAGCCTCATAAATGAGGCAACTACAGGTTTGATTGAATATTTAAGAAAACAAAAGGGACAGCTTAAGTGAAAATCAAAGAGGCAAAGAGGATATCAAATCTGCCGCCATATATGTTTGGCATAATAAATAACGAGAAGCTGAAACTCAGGCAGAGCGGAGTCGACATAATCGACCTTGGAATGGGCAATCCGGATACCCCGCCTGCCGGCCACATTATCGACAAGCTCTGTGAGGTTGCCAGGGATAAACGGGCTCACCGGTATTCTGCCTCCCGCGGTATAAAGCACCTGAGAGGGGCAATCTGCCAGTGGTATGAGAAAAGGTTTGGCGTCTGCCTTGACCCCGAGAGTGAGGCAATCGCCACAATCGGCTCGAAGGAGGGAATCAGCCACCTCACCCTTGCTACTCTGGACAAGGGGGATGTTGTCCTCCTGCAGAACCCCACCTACCCCGCATACGCATATAGCATAGCCATAGCAGGGGGAAAGACATTCAGCCTTCCGCTCAATGAGAGGAACAACTTCATACCAGACCTTGAGAGACTCACCCCATCCGTCTGCCCGAATCCAAAGATGCTTATTATAAGTTACCCTCATAATCCCACAACACAGGTCGTAACGGAAGAATTCTTCAGAAAGCTGGTTCACTTTGCAAGGCGCAGAAATGTGATAATTGTGCATGACATAGCCTACTCGGAAATTTGCTTCGACGGCTATCGCGCCCCGAGCTTTCTCGAGGTGCCAGGGGCAAAAAACGTGGGTGTAGAGTTTTACAGTATGTCCAAGACATATTCTATGGCAGGCTGGAGGGTCGGCTTTGTTGTTGGCAACAAAAAACTGGTTGGGGCGCTGGCAAAGATAAAGGGTTACTACGACTACGGGATATTTACTCCAATCCAGGTGGCATCTATCATGGCACTGAGGGAAAGGGAAGAGCACATAGAAAAGATAAGAGAGCTCTATCAGCGAAGAAGAGATGTATTCGTGAACGGCTTAAACCGCGTTGGCTGGACAACCCCACTGCCGAAGGCAACTATGTACGTCTGGGCAAGAATCCCGCAGAAATTCAGAAAACTCGGCTCTCTGAAATTCGCCTCAATGCTTCTCAAAAAAGGGGAGGTTGCCGCCGCTCCCGGTATCGGCTTTGGCAAGGGCGGCGATAAGTATGTGCGTTTTGCACTCGTGGAGAACGAAAAGCGCCTCCGCCAGGCAATCAGGGGAATAAAAAAGGTGCTGACCGGAGGGGTTGGGAAAGAATAACATTGACCATTTGCCAGAGGTGATTTTGGAGCGAGACAAGGAACGAGGAGTGCCGCGTACCCGAAGCGGTACGCAAGCGACGAGTGACACAGTCGCAGCCCAAAAGCGCCCTGGCCCTTCGGGGAGTCCCATCTTTGGACCATTGCTACGTTGCTCCTCGTTTATGTGTCCTCTTGGACACACCGCTCTCGTCGCGCCTTGCACTGGCCTCAAATCTGGGACTCCAAATGGTTAATGTTATTCTTTCCCAACCCCTAAGGTTTTATTATTATTTTGATTGCCCTGCCATCGAGAAGTATTTTTAGGGCCTTTTCAATGTCACCCAAGGGATAAGAGGCGGTTATAAATTTTTTGAGAGCAAAATTTCCCTTGTTAACGATATCCAGAGCCTCCGCATATTGACGGTTAGAAGAGGAAAAGGCGCCGAATATACCTATCTCCCGGTAATGAAGGACATTGCCATCTATATTTATCCGTGCGTCTTCCGGCGGCAGACCGCCGAAGAGGCTCACCCTGCCCCTCACTCCCGCCATACGAACCGCCTCTTCCTGCGCCCTGGCTGAGGGGCAGGCAACTATAACCACATCTGCGCCATCTCCTGTTATCTCCCTTACCCTCTCTATAGAATTCTCGCAAGAGGCATCTATAAAGTAATCTATAGAGAAATCCTTTGCCATCTGAAGCCGGGTTGAAGAGACATCGATGAGAATCACCTCTGCGCCTTTTCCCTTAGCCAGCTCCGCGTGCATAAGTCCAATGGGCCCTGCGCCAATCACCACCACCTTATCCCCCGAGGAAATATTGAGATACCCCTGGCCATTCACACAGCAGGATAATGGCTCGATGAGAGATGCCTCTTCAAAGGAGAGGGATTCCGGGATGGGGAGAAGATTATCCTGGTTAACTGCCTCCTCGGGAATCTTCATAAACTGCGCAAAGCCGCCCGGGTAATAATAACCAAATGCCCTCATCTCCGGGCAGAGATTCTTTCTCCCTTCCAGACACCACCGGCAGGTGCCACAGCCAACCTCTGTCACCAGGAGAACCCTCTGCCCATCCCTGTAGTTTTTTACCCCTTCCCCCAGTTTCTCTACAACCCCTGCCACCTCATGCCCGATAATATGGGGAGGATGAACCTTTTTGTGCCCGTGTTTGTATATGCGCAGGTCTGTCCCGCAAACCGCACAGCTCACAACGCGAAGAATCAGCTCTTCCCTGCCTGCCTCCGGGACAGGAACATCCTCGACTCTTATCTGCCCCGGACCATAATAAACAGCCGCTTTCATAGCATTTCCTTCAATAGACTATATTTCTCTTCATAAGAAGACTTTTTCGGATAAAATTTCTTCACAGCAAACGAACGCTCGATAATCTCCCTCCCCTCGGCAATAGAGGCAATCTCCCCTGTAGAGCGCATCTGAATGATTGCGCTTCCCAGGGCAGCCGCCTCGTATGGGCCGGCACTCACCGCCCTGCCTGTGATATCGGCGGTAAGCTGGTTCAGGACATCGTTTCTTGCCCCTCCTCCCACAATATGTAACCCGGGATATGTCCTGCCTGTGAGAGCCTCTATTTTTTCTATAACCCACCGGTACTTCAGGGCAAGACTTTCCAGTATCACCCTTGTGGTTTCCCTGTGACCTTCCGGAACCCTCTGCCCTTTTTCCCTGCAGTATTCGGATATCCTCTGCGGCATATCCCCGGGATTCTGAAATCTCCCTTCGTCAACATCAATAATAGAATATGAACTTATCCCCTCTAAGTCGAGCAGCTCTTCTGTAGGCCTTCCCCATTTCCTTCTGCACTCCTCAAAAATCCACATACCGGTGACATTTCTCAGAAAATTTATTTTCTCCGCCCCTCCTTCGTTTGTAAAATTATGCTGAAAGGTAAGCTCATTTATGAGCGGCGCCTCCCGCTCCACACCTACCAGCGACCAGGTGCCCGAGCTAATATAGACAGAATCCTGCGCCATAGGTATCCCTGCAATGGCAGAGGCAGTATCATGCGAGGCAGTGGCTATCACACTTGTCCCCTTGAGAAACCCCAGGGAGGACCGCACCTCGCCGACAATCCTGCCCGGCTTGCAAACGGGCAAAAGGAAATGGGTAGGGATGCCAAGCTCTCCCAGCAGCTCCTCTGCCCATCTATCCTCCCCCACCGCGTAGAGCTGTGTGGTGGTGGCATTGGTATACTCACAGATACGCTCCCCGGAGAGAAAATAGGTGAAGAGGTCAGGGATGGTAAAAAGGCAGGATGCATTCCCTAAGACAAAAGGAGAGCTTTTCCAGAGGGCATATAACTGATAAAGGGTATTAATAGGCATAATCTGAACACCTGTTTTGAGATAGATATTTTTCTCTCCTAATCTTTCGAGAACCTCACCGGCAAGCTGAATATGTTCACCATCGCGGTAATGTGTGGGCTGTCTGAGTAAATCCCCCTGTCCGTCGATAAGGGCAAAGTCAACACCCCAACCATCCACAGCGATAGATTCTGCCTGCCCGGCGCGGGAGAGACAGTTAAGAATCTCCCTCCAGAACCCGGGGACATCCCAGACAAGCCGGCAACCTGCCTCCTTAGGCAGTTTTATCCCCTCTGTGGAGAATCTGCCCAGTTCCTCCACCTTCAATTTACCATCGGCAAATTCTACGGCAATGACCCTTCCGCTCGTTGCCCCTAAATCGACTGAGAGATACCTCTTCACCGCATTTCCTGCCCCTGTGTCACATTATATGCCTGCCCTGTCTCTCCTCTCTGCCCTAAGATATAGAAAATTGTGCGTATGACATCCTTGGCCATACAGCCCCTTTTCAGAAGGGTAAGACTTTTATAATAGTCCTCTATGTCCTTTTTGCTCTTTGCCCCCGGAACCTTCCCTGCCTCAAGATACTGCTCGAGCAGGCCGCCCTTTCTCTGCCATAGCCCGGAACTAAGGAGATTGCCCGGGCAGACGGCATTTACAAAGACATTATAAGGCGCAAGGTCCATAGCCATACTTTGCGTCAGACCTACACCGGCGAATTTTGAAGAGGCGTATGGAGAGTTCGCCTGGCTGCCCGCCTTTCCGGATTTGGAGTTTATCTGAATGATGTCCCCATAGCCCTGCTCTGCCATAACCCCGGCAACCTTTTGCGCACAGAGAAAGTACCCGCAGCAGTTTACCTCCATCACACTCCGGAAATCCTCATAGGGCAGCTCAAGGATATTCCCTGCCGTGAGTATTCCCGCATTGGAGATAAGGATATCCACGCCGCCCCACCTTCTCACTGTAAAATTGACCATCTCCTCTACTTCAGCTTCTCTGGTAACATCAACAGGGAAAGAGACAGCCCTTTCCTCTCCATATTCTTCCCGCAGCTTTTTTGCTGCCTTCTCTGCCCCTTTGCGATTTATATCAGCTATCACCACATAAGCGCCCTCTTTTGCCAGCCCCTCTGCAACATCCATACCCAGCCCCTGGGCAGCCCCTGTAACAATGGCAATCCTTCCCTCAATCCCTTTCTTTTCTCCCTCTATAAGCCTTCTTCTATATTTCTCTACCTCCCAGTTGTCGATAAATGCCGCATCTTCACTTTTTAAGAATCTCGGCCCGCCAAAGGAAAAGGAACCCTTGTAAATCTTAGCGGCATCAAGAAAAACACAGGCGGCGTTTCTTGCCGCAAGCCAGTTTCTCCCGATGCCAAATATCCCAATCCCATCAACGGCTACAACCTTTGGCTCGGAGGCAAAACTCTCTCTACTGAGTTTCTTTCCCTTAATCCAGAGTGGTCTGCGCTTGCAGTAAACAACCTCATCAGGGGTAAACACACCCCTGGTGACTCCCTTTGGAATCTCAGAACATCTTAGATAACATATTATCCTTCTTCTTTTCTCCCCAAGTGACCTTCTTATCCAGAGCAAAACTCTAACAGGGTCAATCTTTACCCTGTTAGAAAGTCCCTTTCTAACTGGGTTTACCTTTCCCTTTCTATCTTCTGAAGGCGCCAGATTATTCTTAACGCACTCCAGAACCTCTCTTATCTTTCTCTTTACCTCTTCAGGGTCATCCCCCCCTACAATCAGCCCGTGGTTCTGAAGGAATATTGCCCGGGGGGGCTTCTTATGCCTCTTGATAAAGTCCCTGATTTTCTTCTCCATTATCCTGGAGAGGGTATAGCCAGGCTTATAGAAATCTACCCACAGGGTGTCTTTTCCTGCAATCCTTTTATATAAGCCCTTCCCGTTTTTACTGCAGGTGAGGGTATTAACCACCAGGGGATGAATATGGGCAACCCAGGGCCGGTCTATAAGATTATGAAAATAGCTTTCTACAGATGGAGTCTGGTTTAACTCGGGGTTAACCCTTGCCGAGCGCAGGTCTTCGGCAACCTCTGCCTCTCTTGCCCTATCATCCTTCGGATATTTTTTTCTCCCTATCACTCCCAATTTTTTTCTGTCAAGACAGACGAAACTCTTCTGCGTAATGCCCATCAGCTGCGAGCCGCTCGCCTTAATCCACATATTATTCTTATTCTTGTAAGAGGTGTTGCCTCCCCCGGCAAGGACAAGCTCCTGGTCCCTGCCCAGATAGCGGGACAACTCCACCAGCTTAGCTAATTGCAGATTTGTTTTCACTTAATGATTTTAACTCGGTTTCTCTATTTATAAACTTCATAAGCAGGTCTTTTACTCCCTTCTGAACTTACATAATTTAGTCTACTCACGAGTAGTATACTCTAAAGTATACTAATGGTCAAAAAAATCCAAATTTCTTGTCCTCCTGCTCCAGGAACATTATAGCATAAACCCCTAAACTTTTGCACCTCTATAATTGGAATTGGAATTGGCTGGAAATGGGAAGGGAGGAGATAAGGTTTTAGCACAAAGTCTTACACTTTCTCCGTCTGCCAGTCGTCTATGTTCTTTTTATCCGTGGAGAAGTTTATTCCTATTAGATTTATCTCCTTGCCCGTATGAAGGTATCTATCATGATAGCCGTTGCGCTTTATCTGCTCTATTGCCTCACTTGAGGATTGATTACACTTGAATTCCATTATAT
>CBDUUU010000040.1:0-6479 GCA_965370485.1 uncultured bacterium | reverse complement strand
GATGCCGTCATCACTGTGAGGCTTGTCGTTAAGGTTAGGATGGTTATCGAAGGAAGGGAGATGGATAAGAGTGAGGATGTTACTGAGGCAGTCGCAACGGTCATTGACCCTTCCGGACTGGCTGTCCTTTCTTTTTGTGTGGCGGAGCCCGCTCATCTTGCAGGCAGGTTTTTTAGGGGAGAAAAAATTAAGATGGAGAGCGAGGTGGTGGATGTGAAGATGCTCCTTCCGGATGGGGGAGAGCTGCCCGCCCGCCTTGTCTTGCGGGATAAGGATTTAGACCTTGTCTTTGTCCGCCCGGCGGAAAAGCCGGCTAAACCATTTTCTGCGGTTGATCTTTCCTTAAATAGCCCTGCAGGGATTCTCGATGAGTTCCTTATTCTCTCCCGCCTGGGTAAGGTAGCGGGTCGTGTGCCGGCTGTTTCCGTGGGTCGTATTGAGGCTGTGGTAAAAAAGCCAAGAACCTTTTATGTTCCGGATGAAAGTGCGCTCGCCGGTAAATTGGGTGCCCCTGCATTTTTGCCGGATGGAAAGATTATTGGGCTGCTTCTGCTGAAAATGGTCCCGGGCACCTCCGGCGGAATGAGGATGAGTATGGCATCTATGACAAGCATGATGTTTGGAGGGGCCTCTGCAATGGGGCTGATGCCGGTAATCTTGCCTGCAAAGGATATCCTTGAGGTATCCAGACAGGTTCCTGCGCAGGAGTAATGGGGCAAGTTTGATGAAGGAGAAAATCAGCATTATTGGGGCAGGGGAGGTAGGAGCGACCACTGCCCTCTTTTTACTTCAACGGGGCCTGGCCGGGACAATATGCCTGGTAGACGTTGCAGGGGAGACTGCGCAGGGCAAGGCCCTTGATATAAATGAGGCAGCTTCCCTTCTCGTGGCAGAGCCTCCTGTTGTTGTCGGGACAGATGACATCTCTCAGATTTCGGACTCCGCCGTTGTGGTGGTGACCGCGGGTTTTCCAAGATTACCGGGGATGAAAAGGGTTGACCTTTTGGAAAAAAATGCGCGGGTAATCACCGCAGTCGCTCAGTCAATTTCTTCATATGCCCCTGAGTCCGTTATTATTATGGTCACAAATCCTCTTGATGTTATGACGTATCTCGGATGGAAGAAAAGCGGCTTTGAGCCGGCACGGGTTATGGGGCAGGCAGGGGTTCTCGACAGCGCAAGATTCAGGTATTTCATTGCATCCGAGTGTAAGGTTGCGGTGGATGAGGTCTCAACGATTGTGGCGGGAGGTCATGGAGATTCTATGGTGCCTTTGCTCTCGCAGACGACCCTCAGAGGTGAGCAGATAGCAAAGGTTCTGCCAAAAGAGAAGATAGCCGAGCTTGTAGGGCGGACTGCATCAGGAGGAGGCGAGGTTGTCTCTTTGCTTAAAAGGGGCGCCTATTATGCCCCGGCGGCTGCGGTGGCGGAAATGGTAGAGGCGATAATAAAAGATACAGGAGAGATTCTCCCTGTCTGCGCATATCTACAGGGTGAATACGGGTTGAGGGATATTTACGTGGGGGTCCCTGCCCGGCTCGGTTCCGGCGGGGTTGATGGGGTTGTTGAGCTTGCCCTTAGCACAGACGAGAAAGCGGCGCTGGAGCATTCAGCAGGGCTTTGCCGCCAGGCCCTCGCCTCAATCCTGTGATACACTATGGGGTAAACCCCGATGGTTGTGAGGTTACAATTGTAGTTGCTTGATTTATCAAGCGAACTTGACGATAAGCCCGATGAATCGGGCAACTACATTTTTGGAATGAAAGATTTAACACTTCTTGGAAAGAAGATAAAGGGTATACCCGCCTCGCCCTCTGAGGCAAGACTTGAAACGTTTAAAAATTTCTATCCGGACAGAGACTACTGGGTGAGTTTTGACTGCCCTGAGTTTACCTCCCTCTGTCCTAAGACCGGTCAGCCCGATTTCGGGCTGGTTAAGATTAGATATATTCCCGATAAGAGATGCCTGGAGGCAAAGTCCCTCAAGCTTTATTTATTCTCGTATCGGAATCTCTCTATCTTTAATGAAGTGGCTGTGAACAGGATTATGGATGATATTGTGGATGCCTGTAAACCGAGGAGAATAGAGGTGAGCGGTGAGTTCAACCCCCGCGGCGGAATCCGCATTCTCATAAATACACAGTATGAAAAGTCAAAAAAAGCAGGGATTAAGACTCAAACAAACTGAGTTTTAACCCCTGCCCTGTAAAGATAAATTTGTTATCTCTTTTTCTTTTTCTTGACTGTCTTCTTTGCCGTCTTCTTCTTCTTTGCGACGCCGCGAGCCATCTTTGCTCTAGAGATGTCTCCGTCCTTATCGACAAAGTAGAGATAACCAGGTTCTTTATCTACCCCAACCTTTGCAACTTTCTGCGCCATCTATTTCACCTCCTTTTTCAAAACTACCTTAATATAGTAAACATTCGGTTGACACATGTCATTTGTGGCAGCCGCAGGCTTCAGCCTGCGCACCCTGAAGGGTGCGGCTACCTCTTGGCACGGTGTTCATCGAACACCCGCCCAGTGTAGCACAAGAATACATTCCAGTCAAGGGTTTTAGTCGAGCAGAGCTGCGGTTGCAATCTGACCTGTCCTGGTAATGTCCTTAATTTTAAAGCCTTCAATGAGCTTCAGGAAGTTTTTTATTTTTTTATTGTCCCCTGTGAGCTCTATGGTCAGAAACTTTGAGCCGGTATCTATTATTTTTGCATCGAAGGAGTGGACAATCTGCAATATCTCTTCCTGCCTGTCTTTAGTGCGGTTGACCTTTACGAATAAGAGTTCACGCTCAAGATAACTTTTTCCTGTGAGGTCCTGAACCTTTATCACATTAATTAGTTTGTGGAGCTGTTTTTCAACCTGTTCGAGCAGGCGCTCCTCAACATCCACGGTTATGGTCATACGGGAGACGGTTGGGTCAGCTGTTTTAGAAACAGCCAGGCTCTCGATGTTAAACCCGCGGCTGCTAAAGAGCGTTGAGATGTGAGCAAGCACACCAAACTTATTCTCAACCAGAACCGAGATTATATGCTTCATTAGGCCATCCCGCTAATCATTTGATTGATGGCGGCCCCTGCAGGAACCATAGGAAACACATTTTCCTCTTTTTCAACATGAAAATCCAGTAAGACCGGACCATCAGTTTTAATTGCCTCTTTGATGGCAGCCTCAACCTCATTCCTTTCGTTTACCGCAATTCCCTTTGCGCCATAAGCCCGGGCAAGCCGGACAAAGTCCGGGCCGCCGCTCAGACTGGTATATGAATAGCGCTTTTCATAGAATAACTCCTGCCACTGGCGCACCATCCCGAGATACTGGTTATTTAGAACGGCTATCTTGACAGGGACCTTGTTGATGACGGCGGTGGCAAGCTCCTGGATGTTCATCTGGATACTGCCATCGCCGGCAATGTCAAAGACTATTTTTTCGGGGCAGCCAATCTGTGCCCCGATAGCGGCAGGGAAGCCGTAGCCCATTGTTCCGAGCCCCCCCGAGGAAAGAAATGTTCTGGGCATTGTATACCGGTAATAGTGGGCGGCCCACATCTGGTTTTGCCCGACCTCCGTTGTAATTATTGCCTTCCCCTTTGTTATTCGGAATATCTCCTCGATAACGAACTGCGGCTTGGGCGCCTTGCCTGTCTTATTATAGGTAAGAGGATGCTTTTTCTTCCACGTTTGAATCTCTTTGGCCCATTTTTTCTGCCCGGGCACCGATATCTGTTTATTCAGTTCTTCCAACACCATTTTGCAATCTCCCACTATGGGAACATCAACCTTCACATTTTTACTGATTGATGTCGGGTCAATGTCAATGTGAATGATTTTTGCCTTTGGGGCAAAGGAATCCAGCTTACCCGTGACCCTGTCATCGAACCTTGCCCCGATTGCAATGACAAGGTCAGTTTCCGTCATTGCATAGTTTGCATATTTGGTTCCGTGCATACCGAGCATTCCGAGAGAGAGTGGATGAGTCTCCGGAAAGCTGCCCAGTCCCATAAGTGTTGTTGTTACGGGGACACTGGCCCTCTCTGCAAGTTCCAGGAGCTCCGGAGCTGCCTCTGAGATGATTATACCGCCCCCCGCATAAATCACAGGTCTTTCTGCGCCGGCTATCAATTGGGATGCCTTTTTTATCTGAAGCGGATGTCCTTTTAATGAGGGGTTATAGGTTCTCATCTGAAGCGTTTGCGGATATTTATACATAGTCTGCGCTGTCTGGACATCCTTCGGTATATCGATAAGGACAGGTCCCGGCCTGCCGGTTCTTGCAATGTGAAAGGCCTCTTTAATGGTATAGGCGAGCTCCCTAACATCCTTTACCAGATAATTGTGCTTTGTTATGGGGCGGGTGATTCCGGTGATATCCGCTTCCTGAAAGGCATCGTTGCCTATCATAGAAGTAGGCACCTGGCCGGTGATAGCGATTAGCGGAACTGAGTCCATATATGCCGTTGCAATTCCTGTGACAAGGTTTGTCCCCCCGGGGCCTGAGGTGGCCAGGCATACGCCAACCTTACCCGTTGCCCGGGCATAACCATCAGCCATATGCGCCGCGCCCTGCTCATGCCTTGTAAGGATAAATCGAAGCGGGGACTTATATAGCATATCAAAGATGGGTAGTACCGCTCCTCCTAATATCCCGAATATGACCTCTACCTTTTCTCTGATCAGGGACTGCTCGAGAATTTCCGCCCCGCTCTTTTTCATTGTTTTTCTAAGAATGCCGCGCCGGTGGATGCCGAGCTTGCTGCCCTGGCGTACCGTGCCAGGTACCCGCCGGTTACCTTCGGTTTCGGCCTCTCCCAGACAGAAAGGCGTTTTTTCATCTCCTCGGAATCTATAAGAAGCTCAAGTTTGCGGGCAGGGATATCTATGAGTATTTTATCAGAGTCCTTAATAATGGCAATAGGCCCGCCCTCTGCCGCCTCGGGCGAGATATGCCCGACGCAGGGGCCCCTGGTTCCTCCTGAGAATCTGCCATCCGTAATCAGCGCCACGGAGGCACTCAGCCCCATACCGGCCAGAGCGGCGGTGGGCGAAAGCATTTCCCTCATTCCCGGCCCGCCTTTTGGGCCCTCATAGCGGAGGACAATGATATCTCCTGCCTTAATCTCCTTGTTCATAATGGCGGACATTGCCAGCTCTTCGCTGTCATATACACGGGCACGCCCTGTAAATGTAAGCATATCTTCTGTCACGGCGGATTGTTTCACAACCGCCCCATCAGGGGCAAGATTTCCCCTGAGAACGGCAACGCCGCCCTCTTTATGATACGGGTCTTTGAGATTGCGGATGACATCTGTATTCGATACCTTCCCTCCTTCGGCAATTTCTTTGATATCCGCCCCGCTTACGGTGATTGACGGGAGGAGCCTTTCTTTCAGAACATTTAAGACCGCCGGTATACCGCCTGCGTATTCTAAGTCCTCCATAAAATAATCTCCCCCGGGCCTCAGTGACGAGATGTGAGGGGTGTCCCTGCTTATTTCGTCGAATAGCGATAGCGGCAGGTCAATACCCGCCTCCTTTGCTATTGCCTCAAGATGAAGGACAGTATTGGTAGAGCCGCCAAGAGCCATATCTACCCGGATTGCATTTTTGAAGGCATCTTCCGTCATTATCTTTCGGGGGTTGAGACCTTCATTTATAAGGGCAATAATTCTTTCTCCGCTTTCATAGGCAAGGCGTGTCTTTTTTGCTGAGTCAACGAGTGCCGAGGCACACCCCGGAAGCGACATGCCGATGGCCTCGGTAATACATGCCATTGTATTGGCGGTATACATTCCCTGGCAGGAGCCTGCGCCCGGGCAGGCATTGATTGTCAGCTCTTCCAGCTCTTCTGCGCTGATTTGCCCGCTCTGAAATCTGCCCACTGCCTCCCATGTATCACGCACAAGTGAGAGCCGTCTCCCGCGGTATCTCCCTGAGACCATTGGTCCTGCTGTGAGAGCAATTGCCGGGATGTCAATCCTTGCCGAGCCCATCAGCATCCCCGGGGTAATCTTGTCACAGTTGGTCAGGAGGACCAGGCCGTCGAGGCAATGCGCAGATGCAATGCATTCAATTATGTCTGCAATTAGTTCGCGGCTCGGAAGAGAATAGTTCATTCCGGGATGGCCCATCGCAATCCCATCACAGATTCCCGGGACGCCAAAGAGAAATGGAGTTCCCCCTCCGCAGGCTACCCCTTTTTCAATGGCCCTCTCCAGCTCCCTCATATGAACGTGCCCCGGGATCAGCTCTGTGAAAGAGGAGGCTATCCCGACAAACGGCTTCCGGAGCTGGGATTCTGTTAAGCCCGTTCCAAAGAGCAGTGCCCTGTTGGCTGCCCGCTCTATGCCCTTTTTCACCACATCGCTTCTCATATGGATAGGATTATACGACGTCAGGACTACCTTGTCAAATTTTACCGGGCATTTAACTGGGAATGGGAAGGGACATCGTGACCCCCCTCTGCGGGTGAAGAAGCTGGTATGT
>CBDUUU010000039.1:0-6517 GCA_965370485.1 uncultured bacterium | reverse complement strand
TGAATTGGGCAACTACAACAAGAATAACATTTGTAGCTGCCTCATTTATGAGGCACAATCGTGATTCTACAGTATATACCTTGTTAAATCAACATCCTTTATTATCTTCTTGAGCCTGTCCCTTGTAAATTTAGCATCAATAATAACCCTGGAGGGGACATCCGGCGCATTAAACGAAATGTCCTCTACCAGCTTCTCCATTACAGTGTAAAGCCTCCTCGCCCCTATATTCTCAGTCTGCTCATTTACAAGATGTGCCATAGAGGCTATCTCGCTCACGGCTCCCTTCTCAAAGACAAGTTCTATTCCCTCTGTTTGCATAAGTGCCGTATACTGCTTCACCAGGGCATTGCGCGGCTCCATCAGAATCCTCTCAAAGTCAGCCTTAGTAAGGGAGGAGAGCTCAACCCTGATTGGAAATCTGCCCTGTAACTCCGGAATTAGGTCAGAAGGCTTTGAAATATGAAAGGCGCCGGCAGCGATAAAAAGAACATGGTCTGTCTTGACCATACCATACTTGGTGGCAACCGTCGTTCCCTCTACAATCGGAAGTATGTCCCGCTGGACGCCCTCTCTGGAAACATCCGGCCCCTTTCCGCTCTCACGCCCGGCAATCTTGTCAAGCTCATCAAGGAAGATTATCCCCGAATTTTCAACGCGGGCAATCGCCTCCTGGACAACCCTGTCCATATCAATGAGCTTTTGCGTCTCCTCCGTCGTAAGAAATCTCTGTGCCTCAGCCACTGTTACCTTGCGCCTTTTGGTCCTGCCGCCCAACATCTTGCCAAACATCTCCCGGAAGTTCACGCCAAGCTCCTCCATCCCGCTTCCCGAAAAGACCTCTATCGTCGGGACGAAATTGTCACGTGCATCCACTTCGACAACACGCTTTCCGAGCTTCCCCCTGCGAAGCTGTTCACGGAGCTTCTGGCGGGTTGACTTGCCTGGCTCCTCTGTTGGCTTGCCCGGCTCCTTTTTAGACGCATCTTTGACAGGCGGCAATAATAAATCAAGCACTCTCTCCTCACCCAGCATCTTCCCCTTTTTCTCTACCTTAACCCTTTCCTCCTCCTTCAGCATATTTACCGCCAAATCGACCAGGTCCCTTACCATTGACTCAACATCGCGCCCGACATAACCAACCTCGGTGAATTTAGAGGCCTCTACTTTCAAAAATGGAGACTGGGCAAGCCGCGCAAGGCGCCGGGCAATCTCCGTCTTGCCGACACCCGTTGGCCCAATCATAATTATGTTTCTGGGGGCAACCTCATTTCTCAACTCATCAGACAACTTCTGCCGCCGCCAGCGATTCCTCAGGGCTATAGCCACAGACCTCTTTGCATCAGCCTGTCCGATGATATACTTATCCAGCTCCTTGACAATCTCCTTCGGGCTCAACATTTCAGCTTCTCCACCCTTATCTCCTTATTTGTATAGGTGCACAGGCTGGCCGTTATTAAAAGGGATTCTCTGGTTATCTCCTCCGCATTAAGCCTGGAATGTTTAACAAGCGCACGCGCGCAGGCGAGGGCATAGGGCCCGCCCGAGCCGATTCCGATGATTCCATCATCCGGTTCAATAACATCGCCATTACCAGATACGATAAACGAATGGTCTTTATCCGCTACGGCAAGAAGCGCCTCAAGCCGCCGCAGTGCCTTGTCCATCCTCCACTCCTTTGCCAGCTCAATAGCGGCACGGGGAAGATTTCCTCCATATTCATTTAGTTTTCCCTCAAACCTCTCAAACAGCGTAAGGGCATCGGCAACCCCGCCCGCAAAACCAGCCAGCACCTTCCCCTCACGCATAGTCCGAACCTTCACCGCCCTCTGCTTCATAATGATATTCTCATGTGTTACCTGCCCGTCCCCGCCAATGGCAACCTCACCCCTGTGCCGGATAGAGAGAATTGTTGTCGAAAAAATTCTCATCAAGCCCCTCCTTCTGTCATACTGAACTTGTTTCAGTATCTCTTATTTCATGCCCTCGGATGTGCCCCATTATAAACCGCCTTGAGTCTGCTTGCCGAGACATGCGTATATATCTGAGTCGTGGAAAGCTTCACATGCCCCAGGAGCTCCTGCACAGCCCTTATGTCTGCGCCGCGATTTAAAAGATGGGTGGCAAAGGTATGCCTTAAGGTATGAGGGCTGACCCCCTCGTTCTTACTCAAAACGCCGATGTATCTCCTCACAAGCCGGGATGTGCTCCTCTGCGTCAACCTGCCGCCCCAGTAGTCCACAAAAAGCGCTCTTTCCTCCTGCCTGATATCACTGCGCCTGTTTCTTAGAAGCTCCCCCCTCCTGTCCATATACCTCGCAACCGCCTCCAGCGCCTTCTCTCCTATGGGGACTATCCTTTCCTTCCTCCCCTTCCCAAAAACCTTTATTACTCCTCCGATGGAATCCACAGAGTCCACGTTTAAGCCGACCAGCTCCCCTACCCGGATACCTGTGCTGTAGAAGGTCTCGAGGATTGCCCTGTCCCTCAGTCCGAGGGGCCCTTTAGAGGAAGGTGCCTCAATCAGCTTTATCATATCGTCAAACTCCAGGAATCTGGGCAGCGGCTTGCCCAGCTTCGGGGCAAGGATACCTGCGGCGGGGCTCAGCTCGACAAAACCGTCCCGCATAAGAAAGGCGAAGAATGACCGAATGGCTGAGACCTTGCGGGTGATACTGCGACGGCTGTAGCTCTTGCCCTGAAGATAGGCAAGAAATGCCCTTATATCAAACCTGCTCACTCTCAGAAGAGAAAAATTACCGCCCCCTCTGCCCTTACAAAACTTCTCAAACTGCCCGATGTCGCTCCTATACGCCCTCAAGGTATGTTCAGAGACATTGCTCTCAACCTCCAGATACACAATAAACTTCCCAACATAATCCCGCATTTAGTCAGTTAACAACTCATTTTATCTTGACTATAGCCACAGCCCTCTGTAGCGCATTTGAGTCCCTTGCCTCTTCTGCCCCTCCAACCCCTTTCAACGAGAAACGCCGCCCCGCACTGCGGGCAGGGGGTGGGGTATGGCTTACCCCACACGGCAAACTTACAGGAGGGATATTCACTGCATCCATAAAAGGGCTTGCCGCGCTTTGTCTTTCTTTCTATTATCCTGCCCGGACATTTCTCTTCGGGGCAGGCAACCCCTGTCTCCTTTACGACAGGCCGGGAATAGCGGCAATCCGGAAACCGGGGGCAGGCAATAAAGTCCCCGTATCTGCCAAACTTGATTACCAGCTTCGAGTCTATACCTTTTGCCTTACAGTCAGGGCAGGGCTCATCTAATTCCGTCTCCAGCGCCTTTTTTTTATTCTCCATAGACGAAACCGCCTTCTTGAGGGATGCGCTAAAGGGTGCGTAAAAATCCTTTACCATTCCCTCCCAGCTCTTTTTCCCTTCCTCGACCTTATCAAGCTCCTCCTCCATCTTAGAAGTAAACTCAACATTAAAAATCCCAGGGAAACTCCCGATGAGCAAACCAACCACTATCATACCAAGCTCTGTCGGAACAATTCTACCCTCTTCCACAACCACATAGCTGCGGTTCTGTATAACGCTGATGGTCGGGACATATGTAGAGGGCCTGCCTATGCCATTCTCCTCCAGCACCTTGATTAACGTGGCCGCAGAAAAACGCGGCGGCGGCTTCGTAAAATGCTGGGCGGGCTCAAGCCCCATTACATCAAGGACATCTGCCTCGCTGAGAGACGGAGCCTCTGCCTCATCCTCGGCGCGTGCCCGGTTTATGTCCGCATATAAAACACCAAAACCGGGGAACTTCACCTTTCTCCAGGAGGAGGAAAACATAAAACGAGCCGCCTTTATCTTAACGGATGTCAGCTCAAAAACCTGCTGCGCCATTTGGGTTGCCACAAATCTATTATATATCAGTCCATATAATTTTAATTGCTCAGGCGTAAGGGCGCCCTTTACGGATGCCGGGTCCCTTTTAACATCCACCGGGCGGATGGCCTCATGCGCCTCCTGAGAGACTCTCTTGCTTTTATAGGTTCGGATATCCTTGTTCAAAAACTGCTCACCAAAACGCCCCTTGATAAAACTGCGGCAGGCAGAAACGGCCTTCCCTGCCACCCGCACAGAATCAGTTCTCATATAAGTGATGAGGCCTACCCTTTCCCCTTTCCCGAGCTCTATCCCCTCATAAAGCTGCTGGGCTATACGCATTGTTCTTCTGGGGGTGAAATGCAGGGCGGAGCTTGCCGTCTGCTGAAGCTGGCTCGTAATAAACGGAGGCGGGGGGGTTCTTTTCTCCTCTTTTTTCTTAATATCACCGACAACAAAGTCAGTTTTTTTTAACTCCTCTACAATTGAATGAGCGAGCTTCTTATCAATAGGCTTTCCTTTTCCTGAATCAACCTTTACACTCTTACCCCCTATCCTTTCCAGCCTTGCAGTGAAACATCTAAGTGAAACCCTGTCTCTCAGAGTCGCAGAGATAACCCAGTATTCCTCCGGAACAAAGCCCTTAATCTTCTCTTCCCGCTCACATATAAGGCGAAGGGCAACGGATTGGACCCTCCCGGCACTCAGGCCTCTCCTGACATTCTTCCATAAAAGCGGGCTTACCTTATACCCAACCAGGCGGTCGAGAACTCTCCTTGCCTGCTGGGAATAAACCTTATTCAGGTCAATCAGCTGCCACTTTTTAAAGGCCTGTTTGAGGGCAGAGGCAGTTATCTCGTTAAAAACCGCCCTGCGAAACTCTATCTCTCTCTTCTTGCTCTTCCTGCCCAGGAGCTGAGACAGATGCCAGGAGATGCTCTCTCCTTCCCTGTCTCTGTCAGTTGCCAGATAAACAGGAAGGCTGTTTCCCTTTACAAGAGAACGCAGTTCCTTGAGTAACGCACTTTGCCCGGCGAGCTCGACATACTCAGGTTTGAACTTATGCCTGAGGTCCACACCCAGCCTACTCTTTGGCAGGTCGCGCACCTGGCCTTTTGTAGCCTTTACAATGTATTTAGGGCCAAGAAATAGTTGAATGGTCTTTGCCTTGGCCGGGGATTCGACTACGACTAATGACTTCAAAAAAAATCCCTGAACCACTTCCCTAATTTCAAAAAGGGATTTCTGGTATTTCCCTCAAGCACTTCGCGAAGCTGGCGCTTGCGCAATCCCCAGTGAAGTATACCAACAGCAGCACTATAGGCAGGACTATCCAGCAAGTCTCCCCTATCCCTCACTTCCGCCGAAGGACTCCCAACTCTCGGGGCAAGCTTGAACCTCTCCTGTGCAACCTCCCTAATCCCGCTGAGCAGGGCACCGCCGCCGGTAAGCACAACCCCCTGCCCCAGCTCTGATGAACGCAGACCTAAATCAGCCTCACGACTGATCTGGGCGAAAATTTTCTTGACCTTGTCGTGGATAACCTTCTGAAGGGCATGCCTGGATATCTGCCTTCCTTCCATTGCAGGGACATCTATCATCTCTCTTCTGGTCGAGGGAAATAGATTTCTCCGCTTCAACTGTTCGGCGGAAGAAAGCGGGACATGAAATTCCTTTGCGATATCATCTGTAATCTGGCCTGCCCCGGCCTCTAAAACCCTTGCCTTTTTCACAACCCCATTACCAAAAACAACGACGCCGGCAAAATGGGCGCCAATATCTATAAGAAGTGCCCCGAGCCTTTTTTCGCCGGCACTTAGCACTGCCTCTGATGCCGCCAGGGGCCCCAGTATAGTATCCTCAATCCCCAGCCCTGCTCCTTCCACACACTCAATAATTGTCTGAGATGATGGGGAACCTACCGACGTAGGCTCATCTCTGACAATAAAAACCTCCGCCTCCAGCCGCAGGCCGTACATCCCAACCGGATTCTTGATTCCACCCTGGCCATCAACAATAAACTCCTGAACAAACTGCTGCAGAGCCTCCTGGCCGGCATTGGAAGATACAACGTGCGCCCCTCTGATTACCTTCGCCACATCCGCCGCACTAATCTCCCTGCCAGGAGGAGGTAAGGTGATAACCCCCCGGCTCTTCACCCCATGCACATTGCTTCCTGCCACACCCAGGAAAACAGAGTCAACCTCCTCCCCCGACATGTCCTCTGCCTCCCCTACCGCATCCTTTATGGAACCGGTCAAGAGCTCCATATCAGTAACTATCATCTTCTCCAATCCAAGAGAGGGGCTCATTCCAACGCCAATAACATGAATCTCCCTCTCGACAATCTCAGATATGAGGGCAACTATCTTAGTCGCCCCAATATCAAGAGAGGCAATTATATTATCCTTACCCATGATTGCTCTCAATAATCTGTATTAGTTCTCTCTTTCCCTCTTCATCTTCAGGAAGCGAAGAAACCTGCCTGTCCCTGAGAAATTTTCTCAAGCTCGCAGCGTCTCGAAGCTCCTCCGCCTCTTCCGAGGAAATGTCTTTCTCAACAGAAAGCGATGCGAACAGCCGCCTCTTATACATACCCCACAGATTTACATCTTCCGGCTCAAGAATAACCACAGCCGACCTTACCTTAAAATTTTTCAAGAAATACCCCCTG
>CBDUUU010000038.1:0-6601 GCA_965370485.1 uncultured bacterium | reverse complement strand
AGGGTTCGGCTGTTCGCCGATTAAAGCGGTACGCGAGCTGGGTTCAGAACGTCGTGAGACAGTTCGGTCCTCATCCGCCGTGGGCGTTAGGATATTTGAGGGGAGCTGCCCCTAGTACGAGAGGACTGGGGTGGACAAACCTCTGGTGTTTCAGTTGTCACGCCAGTGGCATTGCTGAGTAGCTATGTTTGGAAGGGAGAAGCGCTGAAAGCATCTAAGTGCCAAGCCCACCTCAAGATTAGATATCCCATCCACCGAGAGGTGGACTAAAGGCCTCCTGAAGACCACAGGGTTGATAGGCCAGATGTGTAAGCGATGTAAGTCGTTTAGCTAACTGGTACTAATAGGCCGTGAGGCTTGATCATGAGGCAATGTGGTTTGAGAATTGATTTATTGCCCTCGCCACGTGAGTTTGAAATGGTAATTGCCAAGCGGCTCTAGCGGAGGGGAAACACCCGTTCCCATCCCGAACACGGAAGTTAAGCCCTCCTGCGCTGATGGTACTGCCCTGTAGTGGGGCGGGAGAGTAGGGCGCTGCTTGGCATTTTTTCATGAGGCTTTTTTGAGAAAGGAGAAAAAAGATGCAGGTTTTTATCAAGGCAGACTATGATGAGATGAGTAAGAAGGCGGCTGAGATTCTTGCAGGTGAGATGAAGAAAAAAAAGAACTTTGTTCTGGGGCTTGCCACGGGCTCTACGCCTATCGGCCTTTACAAAGAGCTGATTCGCATGAACAAGGAGGGCTCTCTGGACTTTTCCGGGGTGGTCACCTTTAACCTTGATGAATATTACGGGCTCGAGCCTGCCCATCCCCAGAGCTACCGGTATTTTATGAACGAGCAGCTATTTGACCATATTAACATAGATAAGAAAAACACCTTTGTCCCTGATGGGTTGGCGAAGGAGCCTGAGAGGTATTGCCGGGAGTACGAGAAGCTGATTGTTGATAAAGGGGGGATAGACCTTCAGGTTCTTGGCATTGGCGCAGATGGACATATTGGCTTTAATGAGCCGGGTTCTTCCCTTGGCTCCCGAACAAGGCTTAAGGTATTGAATGAGCAGACCGTTCAGGATAATGCGCGCTTCTTCGAGAATATAGGCGAGGTGCCCGGATACGCCATAACGATGGGTGTGGGAACAGTGATGGATGCACGTGCCTGCCTGCTTGTTGCCAATGGGGCGAAGAAGGCGCAGGTTGTTGCATCTGCCGTTGAGGGTCCGGTTACAGCAGAGATTACAGCCTCGGTTTTGCAGATGCACCCGCGTGTCTTTGTAGTGTTGGACGAGCCTGCCTCCGGCGGGCTAAAGAGGAAGGATTATTATAAGCATATAGAAAAGATGGTTGGTGAATTTAAGCCTGTCTGACAATAGAGAAGGCTCTCCGAAAAAGGCTTGTTATTTTGCGCCGCGCGTCAGGGGGACGAAAGAGACACCGGTGATATTTTTCATATCGAGTTTATCGCCCCGCTTTGTCACCTGCCATAGTGTTTGATATGCCCCCGGGGCCCCAACGGGGATAACGAGCCTGCCGCCGTCTTTTAACTGCCTGATAAGGGGCTGTGGTATGTGAGCCGGGGCGCAGGTAACGATGATGGCATCGAAGGGGGCATATTCCTTCCAGCCGAAGTAGCCGTCGCTGTGTTTGAGCTTAATCTTCCTGCAGTCTTCCTGCAGCAGTGTCTTCTTTGAATGCTCGTAGAGTGCCTTTATTATCTCCGCTGTGTAGACCCTGTCTGTCAGCTCTGCCAGTATTGCCGCCTGATACCCTGAGCCTGTGCCGACCTCGAGGACCTTCTCTCCCTCTTTTATATTAAGCAATTCACTCATAAGCGCAACTATATATGGCTGGGAAATGGTCTGCCCTTCTCCTATAGGCAGGGGATGGTCGCCATATGCCCTCTTTAGATACCTTGGAAGAACAAATCTATGCCGCCTTACCTTTCTCATTGCCGCAAGAACCCGTATGTCCTTGACCCCCCGGGCAAGGATTTGGCTCTCGACCATCCTGTTCCTCTGTTCTGCGAATTCTGCCTCGTCAGGAAAGGCAGCCGGTGAGAGGAGAAGCAATATTATAAGGCAACTGTTCACGACCATGTTGTCAAATTGAGCTCTGAATAACCCCCACCTATTTCCTCCCCCCTCGAGGGGGGAGGTAAGAATTCGGCTCATCCTTTTAGATGCTTTATCAAAGCAGGGAGTACCTCGAAGAGGTCTCCTGCAATCCCATAGGTGGCAATGTCAAAGATGGGGGCATTTGGGTCCTTATTAATGGCAACAACAATGTCACTGCTCTGCATACCAATGAGGTGCTGGATAGCCCCCGAGATGCCGCAGGCAATATATACCCGGGGTTTAACCGTCTTTCCGGTCTGCCCAACCTGGTGGGAGTAGGGTATCCATCCTGCATCTACGGCTGCCCTGGAGGAGCCAACTGCCCCGCCTAAGGTCTGCGCCAGCTCTCTGATGAGAGCAAAGTTCTCCGGTTTCCCGAGACCCCTTCCCCCTGAGACAATGATATCTGCCTCCGATAGATTAACGGTTGATTCTTTCTCTAAGACCTCACTCAAGAGTTTAACGCGCGTATCAAGATTGCCCGGTTTTTTTCGGGTTATGGTGCCTTTTCTTGCATCATCCCGCTCTAATGCATCCATTACCTTGTGCCGGACGGTTGCCATCTGCGGACGTACATCCGGGGTTATGATAGTTGCCATAATATTGCCGCCAAAGGCGGGACGGGTCTGTAGAAGCAGTTTTCTTTCGGTATCTATCTCAAGCCCTGTGCAGTCTGCGGTTAGGCCCACCTTAAGCCTGGCGGCCACCTTAGGCATAAATGAGCGCCCAACCGAGGTTGCCCCTGCAAGAACTATCTGCGGCTTATGTTCCTTAATCAGCTCAGCCAGCGCCTCTGTATAGGGTTCATCCTGAAACTCACCCAGGGCAGGCTCTTCCACAAGATAAACCCTGTCGGCGCCAAAGGCAATTAATTCCTGGGGGGCCTGCCCGAGTTTATCTCCAAGAAGGACACAGGCGAGTTCCTCGCCCAATGTATCTGCCAGCTCTCTCCCCTTGCCGAGCAGTTCATAGACAACAGGGGCTATCTGAGAATGCCTGCGTTCGCCAAAAACCCACACGCCGCGGTAATCTTCTTTCATGGTTTGTTAATGACCCCTGAGTAAACTGGTAAGCTTTGCCGCCTGCTCATCTACCTCACCTTGAAGCATCTCCCCCTTTTGTCTTTTCTGGGGGGTAAAGGTGCGAATTACCTGTGTCGGGGAGCCGCTAAACCCGAGTCTATCTGCATCTGAGTCGAGCGCATCTGAGCCCCACGTGAGAATCTCAACCTTCTTTGCGCGCAGTTTACCCTTGAGAGAGGGAAGTCTCGGCTCGTTTATTTCTTTGACGACTGTGATTAATGCAGGCAGGTCTGTCTCCAGCACCTGATAGCCTTCTTCTGTCATTCTCTCGGCGCGGATGTAGCCATCCCTTATTTCCTCAATCTTACGCACAAAGGTAATCATAGGAATGCCGAGAACCTCTGCAATGCCGGGACCAACGTGGGCGGTGTCGCCGTCACTTGCCTGTTTACCGCATATAATAATGTCGTATTTCCCTATTTTCTTAATTGCCTGGGCGAGCGTAAAGGAGGTGGCGAGGGTATCAGAGCCTGCAAATGCCCTGTCGGTCAAAAGGATTGCCTCGTCTATGCCCATGGCAATTGCCTCTTTTAGAACATCGGATGCCTGGGGCAGCCCCATTGTTATTACAGTAGTATGCCCCCCGCAATGCTGCCGGATTCTCAATGCCTCCTCGAGTGCATAGGTATCGAAGGGGTTGATAATGCTGGGGACGCCTCTTCGGATAAGGGTATTGCTCTCCTTATCTATCTGAATGTCTGTTGTCTCGGGGACCTGCTTTATGCAGACAATGATATCCATCCGGCTGCCTCATTTGTAACTGCCTCATGAATGAGGCAACTACAATGGTTAATGTTATTCTTTCCCAACCCGGGCCTTCGATGCGGATTCTTTGATTAGCTGGAGAGCGATGATGTTGCGCTGTATTTGATTCGTACCTTCATAAATTTGTGTAATCTTTGCATCGCGCATCATCTTCTCAACCGGGTAATCACGCATATATCCATAGCCGCCGAATACCTGGACAGCATCGGTTGTAACGCGCATTGCAACGTCAGACGGAAAGAGTTTGCTCATTGCCGATTCCTTGTCAACATTCTTTGCGCCGCTGTCAATCATACGGGCAGTGGCGTAGACAAGGGCGCGTGATGCCTCAACCTGAGTTGCCATATCAGCCAGGATATGCTGAACGGCCTGGAAGGAAGATATGGGATGGCCAAATTGAGCCCTTTCCCTTGAATACCGGACCGCCAGGTCAAGCGCCCCCTGCGCCACCCCAACTGCCTGAGCGCCGATACCCGGTCTTGATGTATTAAAGGTTTTCATAGCTATTATAAAGCCCAGACCCTGCCTGCCCAATATGTTTTCTTTGGGGACTTTGCAGTCCTGGAAGATAAGCTCTCTTGTTGCGGAGGCGCGGATTCCCATCTTTTTCTCTTTCTTGCCAAAGGTAAAGCCCGGGGTGTCTTTTTCGACGATTATTGCGCTTATTCCCCGGATGCCTTTGCTTTTGTCAGTAAGGGCAAAGATGGTATATATACCTGCCTCCCCGCCATTTGTTATCCATTGCTTTGTTCCGTTTATTATGTAGCTGTCCCCGTTAAGGGCAGCCTTTGTCTCAACCGCAGCCGCATCAGAGCCGGCGCCTGATTCCGTCAGGCCAAAGGCAGACAGCTCCCCTCCTGCTATTCGGGGCAGGTACTTTTTCTTTTGTTCTTCGCTTCCGAAGAGGATGATTGGATAAGCCCCCAGTGCCGTAGCGGCAAAACTGACAGCAACGCCGCTGCAAGCCCTACTCAGCTCTTCGGTGGCAAGGCATAATTCGAAGACCCCGCCGCCCAATCCGCCATATTCCTCGGGGATAAATATCCGAAACAAATCTGCCTCTGCAAGGGTCTTCATAATCTCATAAGGGAATTCTTCCTTTTCATCCAGCTCGGCCGCCGCAGGAAGAACCTTCTCCCGTGCTATCCGCCTGGATAGCTCCTGAATCATCACTTGTTCTTCATTTAGGAAATAGTCCATATTTCTTCTCCAGTGCCTTCCTGGCCGCTCTCTGTTCTGCCTCTTTCTTGTTTACCCCCTCCCCTGAGCCGGCAACCTTTCCGTCTACTGCTACCTCGACAACAAAGTGTTTTTTATGTTCCGGGCCGTATGCGGAGTTGAGGCGGTACTCCGGAATCATGTTAATATTGGCCTGAACATACTCCTGAAGCAGACTCTTATAATCCTTTCCCTGGTTGTTCAGGGTGATCTTTTCTATTTCTTCTTTCAGATGTTTTATGCAGAAGTCCCTGCAGGCATCCAGTCCTCCGTCGAGGTAGATGGCCCCGGCCAGGGATTCGAATGTGTCGGCAAGGATTGAAACCTTTCCTCTGCTCCTGCTGGATTCCTCACCCTTGCCAAGTAAGAGGAACTGGCCGACCTCAAGCTCTTTTGCCTTTTTGGCAAGGGTCGTTTTGCTCACTGCCACCGATTTAATCTTTGACAGCTCCCCTTCTGTAAAATTGGGGAATGTAAGAAGGAGGTGCTCGGAGACGAGCATGCCAAGAACTGCGTCCCCGACAAACTCCAGTCTCTCGTTATCCTTACCGCCCTTCTCATATTTGAAGGAGCTGTGGGTGAGGGCCTGTCTGAGGAGGGCTGTATCCTTAAAGGCATAGCCGGTTTTTTTCTCAAGCTCGGGCAGCTTTTCTTTGTTATCATCCTTCATATTTTTCAAGTATCAGGGTTGCATTATGCCCGCCAAACCCAAAGGAGTTGGACATAGCCGTCTTAACCTTGAGATTTCTTGCCTCATTCGGGACATAGTCAAGGTCGCAGTCGGGGTCGGGGTGTTCGTAGTTGATAGTGGGGTGGACAATGCCTTCTTCCAGTGCAAGGATACAGGAGGCAAGTTCCACCCCTCCTGAGGCGCCTAAGAGATGTCCCGTCATCGATTTTGTGGAGCTTACCGGAATGTTCCTCGCAGAGCTCCCAAAAACTGTCTTGATGGCGACCGTTTCGCATCTGTCATTTAGCGGCGTTGAGGTTCCGTGGGCATTGATATAATCTATGTCAGTCGTTGAGCTATCGGCCAGGGCCTGCCTCATTGACCTTATAGCCCCCTCGCCCCCCGGGGCAGGAGCAGATATGTGATAGGCATCACTACTCATTCCAAAGCCGGTAATCTCTGCGTAGATGTGTGCGTCCCGGCTAAGGGCATGCCCAAGCTCTTCGAGGATTAATATGCCCGCCCCCTCTGCTATAATAAAGCCGTCCCTTTCTTTGTCAAATGGCCTGCTTGCTCTTGCCGGCTCACTATTTCTTGTAGAGAGCGCCTTCATAGCGCAAAAGCCGGCAAGGCCCATTCGGGTAACACCTTTCTCTGTCCCTCCCGCAATCATAATATCTGCCTTCCCTTGCTGGATGAGCATACGAGCCTGTCCTATTGAGTGTGTGGCGGTGGCACAGGCTGTGGATATACAA
>CBDUUU010000037.1:0-6653 GCA_965370485.1 uncultured bacterium | reverse complement strand
GCGTCTGCCTGATAGTCTCCTGCCTCAGCTTTGCCGGCTCCCCCACGCTCAATCCGCCCAGGGCATACCCGGGAAAATCAAGCCCCACAATCTCCTGCGCACTCTTAACACGAAGCTCGGGGTAAAAGCCGCCCTGAATAATGCCAAACAGCGCCTGCCCATCCCCGGAGCAAACCTCCTTCGAGCGTCTCGCCCACTGATAGGTCCTTTCTGTAGATAGAGACACCCGGGAATAGTCAGACGGATACGGGATGCACTCATCAAGAGGCATAATTATATCCGCGCCCAGCTCATTCTGAATCTCAACTACAGTCTCAGGCGTAAAGAAATGCGAAGAGCCGTCGATGTGGGAGCGAAACTCCACCCCCTCATCGCTGACCTTGCAAAGCTTTGCCAGGCTGAAGACCTGATAGCCTCCGCTATCGGTGAGAACAGGCCTCTTCCAGTGCATAAACCTGTGAAGTCCGCCGGATGCCTTAACCAGTGCACTGCCGGGGCGAAGGCTCAGATGATATGTATTTGCGAGCACAATCTGCGTGCCTGCCTCAACAAGCTCCTCGGGGCTCACCATCTTGACACAACCCCGGGTTGCAACCGGGATAAAGGCAGGAGTCTTAACAACACCGTGAGGGGTGGTAATCTCCCCGGCCCGCGCATTACTTTTGCTATCTTTGTGAAGTAATTTGAACAAGGTATGCCCTACAAAATCAACATCGCATCCCCATAACTGCAGAAGCGGTATTTTTTCTTTATCGCTTCCTCATATGCCCTGAAGATAAGCTCTCTCCCGCAAAAGGCACAGCACAGAATAAGCGGCGTCGACAACGGAGGGTGAAGATTTGTAATAAGAGCGCGGGTAAGCCGAAAGGCAAAACCCTGGTAGATAAACAGTGAGGTCTGCCCGCTTCCATAAGAGACCTTCCCATCTCCCTCGGCAAGTGTCTCTAAAACACGAACAACCGTTGTCCCAACTGCTGCCAGGCGCGCCTGAGGGCCCCTCTTATTAATGGCATCCGCAGTGGATTTGCCGAGCCTGTAAGACTCGGGCTCCATCTTATGCTCGGTAACCTCCTCTTCCCTCAGAGGCAGAAATGTTCCTATTCCCGTGTGCAGGGTAAGAGAGAGGGGCATTATACCTCTGCCTCTGAGCCTCTCAATTGTCCCCTCTGTAAAATGAAGCCCGGCAGTCGGGGCGGCGATTGCCCCATCATTCCTCGCATAGACAGTCTGATAACGCTCTCTATCGGAGGCCGCCTCTTCTCTTCTAATATATGGCGGCAGCGGGGTCTTGCCTATCTTGGCCAGGATTTCCCTAAAGTCTCCGCAGTATTTGAATTCGACAAGCCACCTCCCCCCGCAGATGCTCTGCCTCACCCTCGCAATGAGACTGCCCTGCCCAAAGGAAATGGACATCTCTTCTCTTGCTCGCCTGCCCGGCTTAATCAAGACCTCCCATACGTCGGACGCGACATTCCTTAGAAGAAGGACCTCCAACCTTGCCCCCGTCCCCTCCTTTGTCCCGATGAGGCGGGCAGGAATCACACGGGTGTCATTGAGCACAAGCACATCCCCGCTCTCAAGAAAATCCGCTATCTTATGAAAAACAGTATGGGTAATTTGCCCATTCTTTCTGTTGAGCACCAACAGCCGGCAGTTATCACGCCGTGGGGATGGCTGTTGAGCAATCAGCTCCCGGGGGAGAGAATAATTGAAGGTGTCTGCTCTCAAAATGTAGGTAACCGCTAAGGCATTATTTTAACCTCAGGCACTTAGCGCCAAGCTCTGTAATCTTACGCCCGCGGGGTGTCCTCTCTAAATAGCCTTCCTGCACAAGGTAGGGCTCATACATCTCCTCAATAGTCTCCGACTCCTCACCAACCGCCGTGGAGAGCGTATTTATTCCAACAGGGCCGCCGTTGAACTTGTCCATAATTACAGAAAGGAGCAGTTTATCCATCTCGTCCAACCCAAACCTGTCGACCTCAAGCATCTCAAGCGCATCCTTTGAGACCGTTTCGGTTACCAGCCCGTCTGCCTTTACCTGGGCGTAGTCCCTTACCCGGCGAAGCAGCCGGTTTGCAACCCGCGGCGTCCTGCGTGAGCGCCTTGCAATCTCCAACGCGCCTGCCGCCTCAACAGAGATGCCGAGGATAGACGCAGAACGCTCAACAATCTTCAGCATCTCCTCTGTGTTATAATATCCGATGCGCATCAAAACACCAAATCTCGCCCTCATTGGAGAGGTTAAAAGCCCTGCCCTCGTCGTTGCGCCTACGAGGGTATAGGGCTGGAGGTCAAGCTTTACAGAGCGGGCACCCGGGCCCTTGCCAATCATAATATCAATCCGGAAATCCTCCATTGCCGGGTAAAGAATCTCTTCCACCACATGATTCAACCGGTGCACCTCATCGATAAAGAGAACGTCCCCCTTCCCCAAGTGCGTGAGAATGGCAGAAAGCTCGATGGGACGCTCAATCACAGGACCCGAGGTGCTCGTGATATTTGCACCCATCTCCCTCGCCACAATATTGGCAAGGGTTGTCTTGCCAAGCCCGGGCGGCCCGTAAAAGAGCACATGGTCGAGCGCCTCACCTCTCCCCTTAGCCGCCTCAATAAAGATACACAGTTTCTCTTTTACCTTATCCTGCCCTACGAACTCATCGAGTCTCCGGGGGCGAAGGCGGCTGTCAAACTCCTTATCCTCTTCTATCTTTGAGGGTGATACCAAGTCCTTTTTCATATATGCCTTAACGCCTCCCTGATAAATGCCTCTAAATTCGCCGAAGAGGGCAGTATCTCCCTTGCCTTCTTCACCGCCCTAAGCGCATCGGCCGGCCTGCAGCCCAGAGAGCCGAGCGCACTGAGGGCATTATTCACTACCTCCTGCCCGGGCACTATCTCCTCTTGCGCGCCGGCGCCCACCTTATCTCTTAACTCAAGAAATATGCGCTCTGCTGTCTTCTTGCCAATCCCGGGAACAGCTACAAGAAGCGTCATATTCCCGGACTGAACAGCCCTGTAAAAATCCTCAATAGAAAGGGTAGAGAGAATTGCAAGGGCAACCCTTGGGCCGACACCGGAGACAGAGATAAGCTGGAGAAATAATGCCCTCTCCTCAAGCTCACCAAATCCATAGAGCTGGATTAAGTCTTCCCTGACATAAAGATGGGCACAGAGAGAGACCTCATCCCCTACTCTTCCCAGCCTTGAATAAGTGGAAAGTGATATATTCAGTCCATAGCCTATACCGCCTGCCTCTAACACTACATGGGTCGGCTCTTTTCTTATTAGCCTTCCGCAAACCTGCTCAATCACCGCACTGCCCTACGGGGTTGGTCTGCTAAACTCAGGTGGCAGATTGCAACCGCCAGGGCATCAGAGGCATGGTGTGGCTCCGGGACAGAGTCCATATGCAGAATGGTTCTTACCATATGCTGGACCTGTTCCTTGCCCGCCCTGCCGTAACCCACCACTGACTGCTTGACCTGGACAGGAGTGTAGCCGGCTACCAGGGCATTCGACTCGACTGCCGCCAGCATTACTACCCCCGCCACCTGCCCGATACGCATGGCAACCCCGACACTCTTAGCAAAAAACGGCTCCTCTATGGCAACCGCGCCTATATTATACCGCCCGATAATTCCCTCTATCTCCTTATGCACCTTCCCAAGCCTCTCTGAAAAAGATGCCGTTTTCGCAAGCTCGACAACTCCGAAAGAGACCGCCGCGTCCTTATCCCCATCCACAATACCCCAGCCGACTGTCCGCATCCCGGGGTCTATCCCAAGTACTCTCATATCACTATTACTATGTATTATCTAAAACCTCATCCGGGATATCGAAGTTCGCATAGACATGCTGGACATCCTCCTGCTCCTCTAACGTCTCTGCAATCTGCAGAACCTTGCGAGCTATATCTGCCTTCACCTTCACGGTAGTCCCGGGCAGCATAGTAATCTCAGCCAATTCATATTTAATGCCGCTTTCTTCAAGCCCCTTTTTGATACCTTCATAATTCTCAGGAGAAGATACCACCTCAAATGTGTTGTTGGAAGAGGTAATATCCTCTGCGCCCCCGTCAAGGGCAGCCTCCATCAACCTCTCCTCGGTGCATTCATCCCTGCTGACTGTAATTAGTCCCTTTTTGTGAAACATCCACGCAACACACCCTGAGCTTCCCAGGTTCCCCCCACATTTACTGAAAATTCTCCTCAGCTCAGAGGATGTCCGGTTTTTGTTATCTGTAACCGCCTCAAGCATTATAGCCACTCCCCCGGGGCCGTAACCTTCATACACACATTCTTCATATTGTGTCCCGGGAAGCTCCCCTGTCCCTTTCTTGACTGCCCGCTCAATGTTATCAGAGGGCATATTGGCATCCTTCGCAGACTGAATGGCAGCCCTCAGCCTCGGGTTAGACTCAGGCTCCCCCCCGCCCCTGCGGGCGGCAACGGTAATCTCCTTTATGAGTTTGCCAAAAAGTTTTCCCCTCTGGGCGTCTACCTTTGCCTTTTTATGCTTTATCGAGCTCCACTTAGAATGACCCGACATTTCCTTTCTCCTTAAAGCCTTCGCACTTTATTTGACACTATCTTCCTTCTTTGCCTCGGCAATAATCCTTTCGCTTACATGGGAAGGCACCTCTTCATAACGCAGAAAGCTCATAGCACAGCTGCCCTCCCCCTGTGTCATCGATTTCAAATCAGTGGCATACCTGCCTGCCTCGGCAAGAGGGACAGCCGCCTTTACGTGCTGGGAGAAATCCCCCGGCTCTATAGTCATAATCCTTCCACGCCTGCCGCTGAGGTCAGAGGTAACATCGCCAAGATATGCCTCAGGAATGTCTATCTCAAGCTGCACAACAGGCTCAAGAAGAACGGGGCGGGCATCGGCAGTTACCTTCTTAAAGGCCATAGAGCCCGCTATCTGAAATGCCATATCGGAAGAGTCCACCTGGTGAAATGTCCCGTCGTCGAGCGTTACCCTGATGTTGGTCATAGGGAAACCTGCCAGAACGCCCTTTTGCATCGCCTCTCTTACGCCCTTCTCCACCGCAGGGACATATTTAGACGGTATAGCCCCGCCCACAATTGCATTTACAAACTCAAAATTCTTCTCAGGCGGCAGCGGCTCAACCACAAGCCAGGTATCCCCGTACTGCCCCCGCCCGCCCGACTGTTTCTTGTATTTCCCCTGCGCCCTGTTCTTTGCCTTTATAGTCTCCCGATATGGCACCTTTGTCTCTTCAAGCTCCACATCCACGCCAAACCTGTCCCTCAGGCGCCCGACTGCAATATCCAGATGCACCTCTCCCATCCCGGAGAGAATTGTCTGCCCGAACTCCTTGTCCATACGCATACTGAGCGAGGGGTCTTCGTCTATCAACTTCGCAACGCAGGCACCTAACTTTTCCTGGTCCTTCTTCGCAATAGGCCTTACCGCTATTGAGAAAACCGCCTCAGGCATAGACGAGGCAGGCAAAACAACAGGCGTCTTTTTATCACACAGGGTATCCCCTGTCCTTGTCACCTTTAGCTTCGCCGTTACCCCGATATCACCCGGGGTAATTTCACCGGTCTCTATCCGGTTATGCCCGCGAAGGAAGAAAAGCTGGCCAATCTTCTCGGACGACTTTTTGACTGAATTGTAGACCTCGACGCCAGGAAGAAACTGCCCTGAATAGACACGGAAAAGTGTCACTGTCCCCAAATGCAGCTCACTTACTGTCTTAAAGACATATGCGCATCTGCCGCCCTCACCAACCCCCTTCAGTTCATCCGCCATCACCCCTTCAGAGGGAGAAGGACAGTAACTAATAATCCCATCGAGCAAGGGTTCGATTCCGATGTTCTTGAGCACGGAGCCGAAAAACACAGGAACCAGCTTCCCGGAGACAATAGCATTTCTTAACCCGCTCTTAAATTCATCAGGGGATAATTCCCCTTCCTCAAGATATTTCTCCGTCAACTTGTCATCTGTCTCTGCCGCCGCCTCCATAAGCTTCTCGTGGAGTTCGCCTGCCTCTGCGGCTATATCGGAGGGGGCGGAGTCCTTTTTGAAATCCGCCACATCAAAGACACCGCTTGAATCGGTCAGGGGCATCTGCACGGGCATAATCTCCTTACCCCATCTCTTCTTTATCCTTTCAAGAAGCCCTTTCCAATCAACCCCGCTTTCGTCTATCTTGTTTATGAAGATAATGGGCCTCATTTTATACGCGCGTGCATACTGCCAGGCACGCTCAGCCCCAATCTGAACACCCCCCCCTGCATCCAGAACAATCAAGGCAGCATCATATCCTTTCATAGAATTACGCACCTCGCCGGTAAAGTCCGCATACCCGGGGGTGTCAACAAAGTTGAGCTTATTATCCCTCCAATCAACAAAGAAAATGGCCGAGTCGATTGTCATCTGCCGCTTCACCTCATCAGGGCTGTAGTCAGTGGTCATTGTGCCTTGCGCCGCCTCACCCATCTTATCGATAGCCCCCGACTTATACAACAGCGCCTCCGACAGGGAGGTCTTGCCGCCGCCGCTATGACCAACAATCGCCACATTTCTGAGCTGTTTCATATCACTCTCCTCTCAGGCAGTATAACATAACACCTGAAAAGTCACCATAAGAAACCACCTGCCAAAAATCGCCTATTTTA
>CBDUUU010000036.1:0-6670 GCA_965370485.1 uncultured bacterium | reverse complement strand
GGACACTGATACCTATCATTGACAAATTGTTTACTCACTCTGAGCTCATCTCGGTCGAGATGCCTCTTACGGGCAGGGTATTTACTCTCAGGCGTCTATCTGCGGTATGGTGCATGGCAGGTTTTGTGGCAGTGGTTTTTTTTCTGAAGGGACTTGCCGAATATGGGCAGAGCTATCTTATGTCCTATGTGGGCCACCGAACAATCCTGGATTTGCGAAACGAACTCTATCGCCGGTTGACCTGCCTGGACCTGGGGTTTCACTCGAAGTGGCGCGTTGGCGAGATAATATCAAGACTGACCAATGATATCAATGTTCTTCAGGAGGTTATCCCTGACTGCCTTGCAGGTATTGTGCGTGAGCCTGTAAAGATTATTGGATTTCTTATCTTTGTTTTCTGGTTGAACCCCGGGCTGGCTGTCATCTCGCTGGTGATATTTCCGCCGGTTGTCTTTCTTATCAGAAGATTTGGCAGGAAGATTCACAGGGTTACCCAGGAGGCGCAGGGAAGGATTGCCGGGGTGACCTCTATATTGGAAGAGACCTTATCCGGCATCAGGGTCGTGTATGCCTTTAATATGGAGCATTATGAGAGGGAGAGATTTTTCAAGGAGGCAGAAAAATTTTTTAGTTCCATTATAAGGGCAACTCGCACCCATTTGCTCTCCGGGCCCACGATGGAGTTTCTCGGTGCCGTCGGTATTGCAGTCATTGTCCTCTATGCAGGCTATCAGGTCGGGGGGGGTAGCGCTGTTACTGCCGGCAGGTTTGTTGCTTTTCTTGGGGCTACCTTGTCGCTCTATGCCCCTATAAGAAATCTGACGAGGGTAAATAATCTGCTTCAGCGGGGTTCTGCCAGTGCAGGGCGTCTCTTTGAGCTTGTTGATGAGGCCCCGGGGGTTACGGATAAGAGTGATGCGGTAAAGCTCTCAGGGCTGAGAGAGGGAATTGAATTTCGCAGAGTCTGCTTTGGGTATGATGAGAAGAGTGTGCTCGTTGATGTGTCCTTTGAGGTGAAGGCAGGAGAGATTCTGGCCATTGTGGGAAGGAGCGGGGCAGGCAAGACAACACTTGTAAATCTCTTATTACGTTTTTATGACGTAACAGGCGGCTCTATTATTATAGATGGGGTGGATATTCGGGATATGACCATGAGGTCTCTTCGTGAACAGATAGGACTGGTTACCCAGGAGGTAATTCTGTTTAATGATACTGTGCGCAATAATATTTCGTATGGCAATGCGCGGGTTTCTGAGGCGCAAGTGAGGGAAGCCGCCAGGGCATCTCATTCGCATGAATTTATCACGGGACTGCCCGGGGGCTATGAGACTGTAATTGGGGACAGGGGGCAGAGGCTTTCAGGAGGACAGAGGCAGAGGATTGCTATCGCGCGGGCTATCTTGAAGAATCCGCCTCTCCTGATATTTGACGAGGCTATGTCTTCTCTGGATTCTGAGTCGGAATTACTCCTTCGGGAGGCTCTGGGAAATCTTATGAGAGGCAGAACGGTGCTCGTAATTGCCCATCGGCTTTCAACAATTCAAAATGCCTCCCGCATTGTTGTTCTTGACGGGGGCACTGTTGCGGAAACAGGGACGCATAAGGAGCTTTTAGGCAGACGGGGTCCGTATAGCCGGCTCTACGAGACGCAGTTTAAGGGAGCGTAGCTTTGGGTGTTTCTGCCTGTGTAGTCACATATAATGAAGAGAATAATATTCGCAGATGCCTGGGGAGCCTCTCATGGGTGGATGAAATTGTTATAGTGGATTCTTTCTCTACGGATCAGACAACCAAGATTGCCCGGGAGTTTACCGACCGAATATTTTATCGGGAGTGGAAGGGGCAGATTGACCAGAAAAGTTTCGCCTTGAGCTGCACGAGGGGTGAATGGGTTCTGCTTCTTGATGCCGATGAATGCATGTCCACTGCACTTGTTGAAGAGGCAAAGAGAGAGCTTGCAGGGGGCCGGGAAAAATGGGATGGTTTTTATTTTCCCCGATGTGTTTATTATCTGGGGAGGTGGATAAGGCATGGGGAGTGGTATCCTGATTACAAACTCCGGCTTTTCAGAAAGACTAAGGGCAGGATTGATGGGGTGGAGCCGCATGATAAGGTTGTTCTGGAGGGAAGGACAAAATATCTAAAAAATGACCTCTGGCATTTTACCTATGAAGACATAGCCCATCAGATAAACACAATGAATGATTTTTCGGGGATCTCTGCAGGGGCAATGAGGGGGCAGGGCAGGCATTTTCATTTATACCAGGTCCTTCTGCGCCCGCTTGCCAGATTTCTGAGGGGCTATGTATTAAAGGGCGGTTTTATTGACGGGACCGCGGGGTTGATTATTGCCCTTGTCTCCTCATTTGGTGTTGTTTTAAAATATGCGAAGCTGTGGGAGTTAAGTGCTAAAAAGGGCGGGCAATAGCAAGAGGGCATTTTCAAATCCGGAGAGCATTCTTATTGTAAAGCTGGGCTCAATCGGGGATGTGGTTCATACACTGCCTGTTTTGAATGCCCTGCGAAGCGGTCTTCCCGATACGCGGATTGGGTGGGTGGTAGAGAGGACATCGGCAGGACTGCTCGAGGGGCACTCCTCTCTTGATGAGCTTATTGTCTTTGAGCGCGACAGGGAAAGGCCTCTTGCAACTATTCAGGCATTTGCCGAGGTGGTCGGGAGGCTTAGAAGAGCCAACTATGAGATGAGCCTTGATATCCATGGAAATATCAGGAGCGGGCTGATGAGTTTTTTAAGCGGCGCCCCTCGCCGGCTGGGCTTTACAGGAGGAAGCTCCAGGATAGAGCCTCTTAATACGCTGTTCAGCAACCGAAGGGTGCCTGAGGGAAACCGCCCTCATATCATCGAGCGAAACCTTTCCTTTGTCTCTGCCCTCGGGCTGAATGGAGGGGAGATTAGCTTTCGGCTGCCTGTGAATGAGACCTCAAGAGGCAAGGCCAGGAATTTTCTTGCCTCCAGGAAGATTTTGGGCAGGCTCATCATCCTGCATCCCGGCTCTGAACAGCCGGCAAAGAGGTGGGCGCCGGAGAATTATAGTTCCCTGATTGATGCTATAGGAGAAGATTTCAAGGATATGGCTATCATCCTGACGGGCGGAGAGAGAGAGCATGGACTGCTCCGGAAGATACTATCTATGTCAAGGCTAAGCCCGGTGATTGCAGATTGCCTGGGCATCTCTGAGCTTGCTGCGCTTCTTGAAGGGGCATCTCTTGTAATTGCCTCTGATACCGGGCCTCTGCATATTGCCTCTGCCCTCGGAAGAAAGGTCATTGGCTTATACGGGCCGACAGAGCCCGGGCGAAACGGGCCCTATGGCAGCGGCTCTGTAGTTATTCGCAAATCCCGCTTGGTGGGTGATATTACGGTTGCTGATGTGCTGGAGAGGGTAAGGCTATGCCTTGGGCAGTATCGGAAGTCATAGGCCGTAGAGAGCTTATAAAGAACCTTGTGATAAGACAGCTCAAGGTTCGGTACAAAAGCTCGAGTCTCGGTTTTCTCTGGTCGCTGCTAAACCCTCTTTTGATAATGTTTGTTTACTGGGTTGTTTTTTCCAAACTTCTGAGGTTCAGAGGCATAGAAAACTTCAAGGCGTATCTTGCCTCAGGGCTGTTCGCATGGAATTTTTTTGCGGGCTCATTGTCTGACTCGGCAAATTCAATCGTTGGCAATGTCAGCCTGGTAAAGAGGGTCTATTTCCCCAGGTTTATCCTGCCATTATCCGCCGTCCTTACCAATCTTGTCAATTTTCTGTTCTCGCTTGTCGTTCTCTTTCTGCTGTTTGCCTTCTGGGGGATTGATGTTAAGGTTTGTATTCTTGCCCTGCCTCTGGTGATTGTTATAGAGCTTATTCTTGCCCTTGGATTCTCCTTTTTTCTCAGCGGTCTCAATGTGTTCTTTCGTGATATCGAACATATCCTGCAGGTTGTTTTGCTTGCATGGTTTTTTCTCACGCCGATTGTTTATGAACGCGGGCTTATCCCCGCCCGTTTTCAGCATCTGTATCTGTGTAATCCTATGACCTCCATCATTGTATGTTACCAGAGTATTTTATATTATGGCAGGCTTCCTTCGATCTGGCTTTTTGTAATGCCTTTTGTTTTTTCGGTGATTGTTCTACTCGCCGGTTTCCTATTTTTCTACAGGCATGAAGGGTTAATTGTTGACCAGCTATGAAAGCGATTGAGGCAAAGGGGGTGTCCAAGAGATATTATATATGCCCCGGGAGGGAGCCAACCTTCAAGGGTATGATGATGGACTGGCTGAGAAACAGACAGGCCTTTACGGCATTTTCCGCTCTCGATGAAGTCAGTTTTTTTGTGGACAGGGGCGAGACTGTCGGCATCATCGGTGAAAACGGTTCGGGCAAAAGCACGCTTCTGTCGGTGGCAGCGGGAATCTTAAAGCCGACCAGCGGCACTATTTGTGTGGAAGGCAAGGTTGCCTCCCTTCTTGAGCTTGGGGCCGGCTTTCACGGGGATTTGAGCGGGAGAGAGAATATATATCTAAACGGTTCTATCCTCGGCTTTTCAAGACGGCAGATGGATGAAAGATATAAAGACATTGTTGAGTTTTCGGAATTAGGAGATTTTATCGAGACGCCTGTGAAATACTATTCCTCCGGGATGTATGTGAGGCTCGGGTTCTCCATAGCTGTTGAGGTTGAGCCTGATATACTGCTGATTGACGAGGTTCTCACAGTGGGCGATGAACACTTCCAGCAGAAATGCTTTCGCAGGATAAAGGATTTCCAGTCTTCCGGAAAGACCATGCTCTTTGTCTCTCACGCGCTGGGATTGGTGGAGGAACTCTGCGACAGGGTCCTGCTTTTGCACCGCGGGAAGGTGCGCGCCTGCGGTGAGCCGAGGGATACCCTGGAGATTTATCAAAAGATGATACAGGAGAAGAATGAGCTGGTTGCCCCTAAGGAGTGGGGCAGCAGGGAGGCGCAGATAACCGGGGTAAGGTTTTTGGATGGGAAGGGGCAGGAGATACAATTCCTTCTGGCAGGGGAGCCGCTCCGGATTGAGATAAGTTACAATGCGCCGAAGGCCGTTTACGAGCCTGTCTTTGGCATTGCCGTCCATAGCAGGGATGGGCAGAATCTCTTTGGCACGAATACACAGCTGTGCGGATATCGGATAGATTGTATCAACGGAAGCGGGGTGATTGAGGTGGAGATAGAGAGGCTTTCGCTTTTCAAAGGCAGTTTCTTTTTTAACTTTTCCTTACATTCCAACGACCATAAGATTCAATATCACCGGCTTGACTTTTTTCATCAGCTCGAGGTGGATAATCTCAGGCCGGAGGTGGGTTATTTGCAATTGCAAACAAGGTGGAAGATGGTGTCAAAATAAAATGATAAAAACTCTATGCTTTCTCAGAACCGCGGAGATAAAGGAGTGGGAATATGAATGGAGAGACTTTTGAGATAAGGGACGGCGAGATTGACGTTGCCGGGATTATGGCTAAGATTCGCAAAAATATTGATGAGCGAAAGAAAAAAGGTTTATATTCAGAGGAGGAAATGCATCAGGTAGAACGCCTCAAGATGAAGGATAGACCGCAGGAGTCGGATTATTTAGAGCACTGCGTGCGGACCGTTGCGGCGCTTGCGAATGTTGATATAGAGCATTTCAGGTTTGGCATTCCTCCATTTCTGAACCGCCCTGTTCTCGGGCACATTGTCCTGAGGGCAAAGGGAGCCATCAGGCGTCTATTGCGGTTCCATACACGCGGCGTTTTCTCGCAGCAGATTGAGTTTAACAATCATGTCGCCTTACTCCTGGACAGCTTGTATAAGAAAAATACGGAGCTTGAGGAGAAGGTGAATAAACTGGAGCAGAGGAAATTATGAAGATTGCCTTTGTCTGCCCGCGTTTCGGGGCTGATTTAGCGGGAGGCGCAGAGATACTTACGGAGACTCTGGCAGCTCACGCAGCGGAGGAGGAAGGCTATGAGGTTGAGGTTCTCACTACCTGTGCGCGTGATCACTTCGGCTGGGAGAATTATTATCCCCCGGGCGAGGAAAAGTCCGGGAAGATAACAGTGAGGAGGTTCCCGGTCAATCAAGACAGAGACCTGAACAGCTTCTTAAGGATACAGAACCGGATTATTGGAGGGGTTGAGGTATCCGCAGATGAAGAGGAGAGATGGGCAAGTGAGAGCGTGAACAGCTCCCGGATGTATAGTTACATAGCGCGCAATAGCAAAGACTACGATTGTTTTATTTTTATACCCTATCTATTTGGCACGACTATTATGGGCTCGAGAATATGCCCTGAAAAATCCTTCCTGATTCCTACCCTGCACGACGAGCCGTATGCATATATCAAGCTTTTTCGGGATATGTTTCACTCCTTTCGGGGAATTATGTTTAATACCGAGCCTGAGCTCTCTCTTGGGAAGAGGCTCTATGGGCTTGATGAGAGCAGGATATCCATCGTTTCGATGGGCTTTGAGCAGAAGGGCGGGGCAGATGGGGAGCGTTTCAGAAAAAGGTATGGCATTTTAGGGAATTTTTGCCTGTATGTGGGCAGGAGGGAAGGAGGGAAGAATGTCCCTCTTCTTCTGAATTATTTTGTCTATTACAGGCTGAGAAACAAAAAGGGACTGAGGGTGGTCTTGCTTGGCGGCGGCGAGGTGGAGATTCCG
>CBDUUU010000035.1:0-6866 GCA_965370485.1 uncultured bacterium | reverse complement strand
CATTTTGCTTTTATCTCAAGGATATCATCCCTGCCGACAAGCGGGCTGGCAACAGTCGTGCGAAGCTCATACCTCAGCCCGGAGCCCATAATCAACTGAATACTTTTCCTGATTTTCTCTACATCAACACCGCAGCGCACAACCTCTTTGTATCTGCCCAGGGAAGATTTCACATCCATCGCCAGGTAATCCACACATCTACGTTCGATTACCTCCTCGAGCATCTCCGGACGGCTGCCGTTTGTATCCAACTTGACCAGATAATCCATTTCCCTGATTTTTTCAAGAAACTCTACCAGGTCCGGGTGGAGTGTTGGCTCCCCTCCTGTCACCTCTACCGCATCAAGCTTCCCCCTTCGCTTCTTCAAAAAGGCAAATATCTCCTCCTCAGAGATAGGGTCCCCGCAGACGCACAGGTCTATAAGCTCCGGATTATGGCAATAGGGGCACCTAAAATTGCATCCCTGGGTGAAGATAATAGCGCAAATCTTACCGGGATAATCTATCAGGGAAAATCTCTGAAAGCCGCCAATAACCACCTTTACCTTTATATCTTAAATGTTTTTCTTACCTTGAATTCTTCCCGCTTTCCCTTATTCCACTGCTTCACGGGCCGCAGATACCCAACCACGCGGGAATAGACCTCGCAGGGCTTACCGCACTTCGGACAGACACCTTGCTCCCCCGGCAAATAACCGTGAACAGGACAGACGCTAAAGGTCGGCGTAAAGGTGAAGTAAGGCGCCCGATACCTCTCGCAAAGTCTGCGGACGAGCCTCTTAACGGCGCCGGAATCCTCGATTCTCTCTCCGGCAAAGATGTGTATGGTCGTCCCGCCTGTATACCTTGTCTGAATTTCATCCTGCAGGTCAAATGCCTCGAAGACATCATCCGTGAAATTCACAGGCAGTTGTGTAGAATTTGTGTAGAAGGGCTCGCCTTCACTTTCGGTATTCCCGCAGATTATCTCGGGATATTTTTTCCTGTCTGCCGATGCCAGCCGGAAGGACGCCCCTTCGGCCGGCGTGGCCTCAAGATTATAGTTGTTTCCTGTCTCTTTCTGAAACGCTACCAACTTGTCCCTCATAAAATTCAGAACCCTCAGCGTGAAATTTCTGGACCCCTCCGTAGCAATATTCTCACCGAACAAATTCAGGCAGGCCTCATTTACTCCAATCAAGCCAATGGTGGAGAAGTGATTCTTCCAGTACTCATTAAAGCGCTTTTTCACCTCTCTTAGATAAAATTTCGTGTAAGGATAAAGGTCGTTTTCTGTAAATCTCTCCAGAACCTTCCTCTTTATCTCCAGACTCTCCCTTGCCATATCCATAAGCTTCTCTAACCGCTCCATAAACCCTGCCTCATTCTTAGACAGAAAACCGAGCCTGGGCATATTAATAGTAACCACGCCAATGGAACCCGTCAGAGGATTTGACCCAAAAAGCCCGCCTCCCCTCATCTCCAGCTCCCTGTTATCTATCCTCAGCCTGCAGCACATCGACCTGGCATCCTCCGGGTTCATATCGGAATTCACAAAGTTAGAAAAATAAGGAATCCCATACTTAGCCGTCATTTGCCATAGTCCCTTCAGGTTGCGGCTTTTCCAGTCAAAATCTTTGGTGATATGATAGGTAGGGATAGGGAAGGTGAATACCCTGCCCCTTGCGTCCCCCTCCATCATCACCTCTAAAAAGGCCCTGTTAAACATGTCTATTTCCTTTCGAAAATCTTTATAAGATTCATTCTGAACCTTGCCGCCAATAATAACACCCTGCCCGGCGTAATAATCAGGAACAGTCAAATCCAGCGTGACGTTTGTAAAAGGGGTGTTGCCCGTAATAAATACCTTTCCTTTTCTTCTAGCAACAATTGTCTCGTTTTTCGTGTGGGGAGACCAGATAACTCCATCGTACTTTGCTTTTTTTACCTCCGGGACATAGGTCTCCCGATGCTTAATTATCCTTAAAACATAAATATCCTTTTTGCCAATTGTAGGTCTACGTGTAAGAGTAGTAAAGCCATAGCCAGCATGAATCACCATTATCTGCAAATCATTTAGTAACGCCGGGTCAGTTGTGGCAATTTTACAGCCCTCAAACCCATCTGCTTTCAGATATGTCTCTAGAAATAATCGCGATTGCCTCTGACTCAAGCATAGTAAAGCATCAGGGATGAAGTGAATATTCTCTCTTGTGCCAAACCATCGATGAATCTTTCTTGAGCTTTCAGCATTCAGCCTCATTCTCATGACTTCTTTGCCTAGGGAAGATGCGCCACTCTCTGAATATTTCATCTTAAAATGATGCAGCAAACTTATAATCTCATTGCAGTTTTTTTTGTTACTGATTCTAGACTGATAAACACTTACCCGATAACAACATCGATATTTCGTGGGGCGTTCTATCGTCCCTTCAGCAATAACCCATGCCATCAGCTTTATCTGCTTATCGCTAATCTTCGCTTCCTTGTCTGGATTTTCCCCAGCAATCGGGATGATAAAGGGGGATTTCAACTTCGCAATCTCTTCGACCGGTTCTAGAACATATCTATCAGTCTGAAATTTTCTCCTAACAACCCTGTGGTGAGGGGAGATGAGTTGGTCCTGAATACGACTCCTGAGATTATACATAAAGCCTTTATAATGCTTCTTAAAAACGTAATCTATCTCTTGCTCTTCTATCATCCAGGTCTTGATATTAAAGGTCTTAATAACGCTGCCCTTTTTAACCTCCTCATAACCCTTCCACCCCTCAGAAGTCAATATCTCAGTATCTTCCGATATGCACTGGAATCCTACTCTGGTAGGTACGTTTACATTGAAAACAAATTCCTGCAGGGCCTGTTTGACCTCCCTGAACTTGAGCTTATCATATCTTATAAACGGCGCCAGAAGGACATCGAAGTTAGAAAACGCCTGGGCGCCGGCGGCCTCTCCCTGCAAGGTGTAGAAAAAATTCACTATCTGGCCCAATGCGCTCTGAAAGTGTTTGGCGGGCTTGCTTTCAACCTTTCCCGGGGCACCTCTAAACCCTTTTATCAGTAAATCATAGAGGTCCCACCCAACGCAATAGACAGAGAGAAGCCCCAGGTCATGAATGTGGAAGTCGCCGTCTATATGAGCCTGTCTGATTCCCGGAGGGTAAACCTTATTTAACCAATAGACCTTACTGCTCTCCGATGAGATATAATTATTCAATCCCTGCAGGGAAAAGGTCATATTGCTATTCTCATTCACCTGCCAGTCAATCCTCTCAAGGTACTGGTCTACCAGGTCAACCCCTATTTTGTCGGCGATCTCCCTGATTCTGGCATGCTGGTCCCGGTAGATGATATATGCCCTGGCGGTCTTCCGATATGGGGAATTCAGTAATATTTCCTCCACAATATCCTGAATTTCTTCAACCGTCGGTATCCTGTGTGTAGCCGCCTGCTGAGCCAGGTTCAGGACCTTCAATGTCAGTTTACGGGCAGAGCTCTCATCAAATTCACCGGTTGCCGCACCCGCCTTGGCAATTGCGCTCGTAATCTTCTCTGCCCCGAACTTTGCTATCCTGCCGTCCCTTTTCTTTATCTTTCTGAACATAGCATCCCCTGAATAAGCCTCATAAATGAGGCAACTACAAAGAACGTAGTTGCTTGATTCATCAAGCCAATTGTAGCATATCCGTTTCCGCCGGACAACCCCTATCTCAGCCTGCCGCCGCGGTGGGCGGAGATATAATCCATGCCGTATTCATCCAGCCCAAGTGCCGCCCGGGCTGAAAAAAGTGTAGACATCATCCCGGGCTCAGACGGGTCAAAGATTGCGCCATCAGCCCCGGAGGCAATAAGCATAGAGAGAAACGCCCTGTTTAGATTATTGCGAACAGGCAGTCCATAAGAGACATTTGACAGCCCCAGGGCGATGTGAGAGCCGGGAAATTCACTCTTTGTATCGGCAATAACCCGCAGAACAAACCTCGCCTGCCCCGGACTCGTTGAGGCAGGAAGAATCAGATGGTCAAAGTACATCCTCTCCATAGGGATTCCCCCTGCTGTAATTGCCCCTGCAATCTCCCTTGTAATCCTCATCCGGCCCTCATAATCATCCGGCATACCATTATCGTCCATCGTAAGGGCTACCACGCCTGTATTATATTTCTTCACAATGGGCAGGATGCCCTCAATACGTTTCACTTCGCCCGTCACAGAATTTATTATGGTCCCTTCCCTGTTGCAGTTCTTTACCCCTTCCTCCAGGGCCTCAGGATTGGCGCTGTCAAAGACCAGTGGAAGCTCCGTTGCCTTCGATACCACCTCTGTAAGCCACCTCATATCCTCTACCTCTTTTGACGGGTCGCCGCCGGCATTAATATCTATATGAGTAGCCCCCGAACTAACCTGCCGCTGAACCTCGCCAGCGACAAAATCGGCATCTCTCTCCCACACCTTCTCTTTAACGCTCTTCCTCGTCATATTGATTCGCTCGCCAATAATCGTAAACATATTTTTCTCCTTCCCCCACAAATTCACCCCCACCTTTATCCTCCCCCATCAAGGAGAAAGCATAGGTTTATGAAAGATTTTGCCCTTAATTTCCGCTATGTGGGCAGGGGTTGTCCCGCAGCAGCCGCCGATAAATGAGACGCCAATCTCCAAAAGCCCGTGGGCAAATCCTGCCATCTCCTCGGGGGTCTCGCGATAGACAGTCTTGCCCCCCTCAAGCACAGGCATCCCGGCATTGGGTTTTATCCACAATGGGAGATTTGTGAACCCTTTCATAATCCCCGCTACTTCCAGCAAACTCCGGGCCCCGCCCCCGCAATTCGAACCCGTTATATCCACTCCTATCTTTTCTAACTCTGTGGCTGCCTTTTCAGGGGGGACACCCATAATTGTGGCAAAACCGCCTCTGCCCTTATCAAATGTCATTGATACAGCCACAGGCAGGGCTGAGTTCTCTCTTACTGCCTTCACTGCGCAGGTAGCCTCGCCTAAGTCTGTCATTGTCTCAACAACCACCCCATCAGCTCCTGCCTCCGCAAATGCCCGAACCTGCTCTGCAAAAGAGGAGATTAATTCCTTCTCGGTAATTGTGCCAACAGGGCTCATAAACTCACCAGTCGGGCCTATAGATGCGAAGACAAGCGACCGCCCCGATACCTCTCTGGAAAGCTCCACACCCCTTTTATTTATCTCTCCCGCCTGTTTCTCGGCACCTGCCCTCCTTAACTTTATAGAGCTGGCGCCAAACGTATTTGTCAAAATGATATCGGAGCCGGCATCCACATAAGAGGCAGCAATTGCCCTCACCCTGTCCGGATGGCTTACATTCCACAGCTCCGGGCATTCCCCGGGCAGGAGACCGCGCTTTATCATCTCCGTTCCCCATGCGCCATCCAGCACTAATACCTTCTTGAAATCTAAAATCTTTCTCCAATCTCTCATCTCTTCCTGACATTATCACTAACTCACGAAAAACACAACAAAATTCGCAAAAAAATTTATAAAAACATATAAAGCTTAAGTGCTTATTGACATAACTCAGGAAGACCGATTAGCTATGTGTAGTTGCCCGATTTATCGGGCCGAAAGCGGCAATTATGCCTCATAAATGAGGCAACTACTAATGATTAGATTATTTTTGTGAACCAAGTCAATAAGCATTAAACATATTTTCCTTGCATTTTTCAGGGAAGTTGATGATAATATCAGAATGAACACCGGGCAAATTAGGGAGCTTGACAAGAAATTCATAATGAACACCTATGGGGAGAGACAAGTTGCCTTTGTGAGAGGAAAGGGGGCAAAGGTATGGGATGCAGAGGGTGAGGAATATCTTGACCTCTTCTCCGGAATAGCGGTAATGGCGCTGGGGCACTGCCACCCGCGCGTCCTCAGGGCAATAAAAGAACAGGCGGGTAAACTCCAGCACATCTCAAACCTGTACTACACAGAGCCGCAGGTAACCCTTGCAAAACTGCTCGTTGAAAATTCATTTGCCGATAAGGTTTTCTTCTGCAACAGCGGGGCAGAGGCAAATGAGGCGGCGATAAAGCTTGCGCGCAAGTATGGCTCTGCCGCCTCCCGCTTCGAGATAATTACTATGGAGAATTCCTTTCACGGGCGGACACTGGCGACACTAACCGCCACAGGCCAGGAAAAAATTCACAAGGGGTATGAACCCCTGGCAGAGGGCTTTGCATATGTCCCGTTTAACAACCTCAATGCCCTGGCAAAGAAAATCAGTGAAAAGACCGTGGCGATTATGCTGGAGCCCATTCAGGGAGAAGGAGGCTTTCATCTTGCAAAGACCAAATACATAAACGGGGTTCGCGCGCTCTGTGACAAACTCAACCTGCTGCTTATCTTTGATGAGGTCCAATGCGGACTCGGCCGGACAGGGAAACTCTTTGCCCACCAACACTATGGGGTCACACCCGATATTATGACGCTGGCAAAGCCGCTCGGCGGCGGGCTTCCCCTGGGGGCAGCGCTTGCCAGTGACTCCATCTCATCCTGCTTCAGCCCCGGGGACCATGCCTCTACCTTTGGCGGCAATCCTATCTCCTGCCGGGCAGGCATAGAAACACTCAGAATCATCTTAGAAAACGGCTTTCTCGAGGAGGTCTCACAACTCGGGGAGCACCTGATTAAGCTGCTCAAGGATTTAAAAAGACGTCATAAGACAATTGCGGAGGTCCGGGGCAGGGGGCTGATGGCAGGGCTTGAGTTTAAAACCCCCTGCAAGGACATAATTGCCAGGTGCCTTGAGAAAAGATTGCTTGTCAACTGCACGGACACCCACTTCCTGCGCTTCCTGCCTCCTCTCACAGTAACCAACGATGAGCTCAGAAAAGGGGTGGAAATCCTCAAAAAGGTACTCG
>CBDUUU010000034.1:0-6965 GCA_965370485.1 uncultured bacterium | reverse complement strand
CTAAAGCCTGCGACTACCAGGTTGGGAGAAGCAGGTAGCCGCAACCTTTAGGTTGTGCAAAAAAGGAAGTTCATATAGTATTCGATTATTGAGATGCTGAAATAAATTGAAACGGAGATACTGAAACATGCTGAACTTGTTTCAGTATCAGTATGACAAAGGAGGGGTGGTTCAGCATGACATATTCAGGGTTTGAAATGACAACATGGTCGTGAAATGAAATTTAGCTATAACTGGCTTAAGGAATATGTGGATATAGGGGTCTCGCCTGGGGAGCTGGCTGAGAGGCTCACTATGGCGGGGTTCGAGGTGACAGAGCTCAGGGAAGAGGGGAGTGATTTTCTGCTCGACCTTGATATAACTGCAAATCGCCCGGACTGCCTTGGGCTGGTTGGGATTGCAAGGGAGTTTGCCGCAATATCCGGCACAGAGGTAAAGTCCCCCGGGGCCGTTGTAAAGGAAGAGGGGGAAGGTATCGATAAGTTAGTGAGGGTTACAGTTGAAGATGGCGGGCTCTGCCCCCGTTATACGGCAAGGGTGATTACCGGGGTTAAGGTTTGCCCTTCTCCCGATTGGCTGAGAGTCAGATTGGCCTTTGCCGGGATAAAATCCATTAATAACATAGTGGATGTGACCAATTATTGTATGATGGAGCTTGCCCAGCCGCTTCATGCCTTTGACTATGAGACCCTGAAGGGAGGGGCTGTCATAGTCCGCCGTGCTAAAAAGGGAGAAAAAATAGTCCTTCTTGACGGGAAGGAACCTGCCCTCACCGATGAGATGCTTGTGATTGCCGATAGTGAGGTGCCTCTTGCGCTTGCCGGCATTATGGGGGGACACTCATCTCAGGTGAAGGAGGGGACAGTAAACATACTTCTTGAGAGCGCCTGTTTTGACCCTGCAAATATCAGGAGGACATCCAGGACGCTTGCAGTTGAGACAGAGTCTTCCTATCGTTTCCAGAGGGGGGTGGATATTGAGGGAGTTGTATTGGCGCTGGATAGAGCGGCCTGGCTAATTCTCAGTCTTGCCGGCGGGAAAGCCGCTAAGGGAGCGGCCGATTGCAGATTTCGCAAGTGCGCACCGGCGCGCAGGATTCCGGTAAGGACCGGGAGGGTGAACAAAATTCTTGGCACAAATCTTACAACAGAGGCAATAGCCGAGAGATTGAGAGGTTTGCAGTTTAAAACGAAAAAGGATGCGGGTGGGCTTACTGTTACGGTTCCGAGCTGCAGGAGGGATATTACAAGAGAGATAGATTTGATTGAAGAGGTGGCTCGCCTCTATGGGTATGATAATATACAGGTGAGCGCCCCCTCCGGCAGAATCCCTGTTTCAGGGAAGGACAAACTCTCTACCCTCTGCAGGGAGATCCGGCATATTCTTACAGGCTGTGGTCTTACAGAGGTTATTACCCATGGGCTCCTCAGCAAGAGTTCCGGTGGGAATCTTTCTTCTTGTGTTGAGGTTACCAATCCGATTATCGAGGAGCAGAGCGTGCTTCGCCCAACACTCCTGCCGGGGCTGCTCAGAGTTGTCTCTACAAATATTGCAAAAGGTGTAAAGGGTCTGGGTATCTTTGAGCTCGGGCGGGTCTTTGCTCCAGGGGATAGAGTCTCTGCCCCGCATGAGCGGACAAAGGCGGCAGGGGTGTTGACGGGAGTTTTGAGGCAGAAGAGCTGGAATTATAAAGAGATTCACGCCAGCTTCTGGAGATTAAAGGGGGTTGTTGAGGCTCTCTTCAGAATGTTTGGGATAACAGGTTATGAGATTAGCCCCCGGGAAAATTCATATTTCTCGGCAGATACCTCGGCAGAGATTATCCTGGGGGGTGAGCCTGCCGGCATTCTCGGAGAGGTCTCTGAGGAGCAGACACAGCACAGGATTGGGTCTGTATATCTCTTTGAGCTCGATGTCGAAAGACTGCTTGAGGTTGCGGGCAAGAAGGAAGTGCTGCCGCCGCCAAGATATCCGGCTGTTACGAGGGACATTGCTGTTGTCCTTCCGGAAGGGGTGGGCGCAGGAGAGGTTGCCTCACTCATCGGAAAGGCCGGGGGGAAACTGGTGGAGGATGTAAGGCTCTTTGACCTTTACCAGGGGGAACAGGTTCCGGAGGGATGTAAGAGTCTTGCCTATTCTATCTCCTACCGCTCGCAGGAGAGAACCTTAACGGATGCAGAGGTAAATGAGGTTCATAGTGGGATTGTCTGCCGGCTCGCATCTGAATTTGGGGCGGGAATAAGAAAGTAGTGCGCAGTAGAGAGGTGGGGAGAGACCCCTGGGACTATGCAAGGGCTCCCCCCGCTTTCTCTGCCTCAATCGAACTCTCCTGGGTGAAGTAGATTTTTAAGTTTGTGCTCCACCACTTCCGCCTTGTTTTTGCCCCTCTTGAGAACCTTCTGTTCAAGGTTCTTGAGAGTCTCCTTCATCTTTTCAATTCTTTCTGAGCGGCTTTTTTGCTCTGTGTCAAAGAGCCTCTCGAGATTTTCCTGAAGTTTAGTCTTTACTTCTTCTTTCGCGGTCTCGGTAGCGGCGCTGGCGTATTCCTTTGCCAGCTCTCTGCATCTGGTTCCGAGCTCCCTTACCTCAGGGTTTATCTCTCTCAGTCTCTTTCTCAGCCTTCCGCCTTCATCTGCCTCCCCGGCTCTTCCTGAGCGCTTCCTTTTCCATTCTCTGTAGATTTGCGGAAGGTTTTTTCTAACATCGCTCAAAAACTGCTTTTCCTCAGCTTCTGCCATAGGAAGACTCTCCTCCCCGGCAATATAAGGCTCCTCCTTTGTATATTCCTCACGGGCTGAGGTGACTGCTGTAAAGGCGGATGCGAGTGCCACTGCAACAAGAGATATCAAAAGTCCCTTTCTCATTTTTCTTCACCTCCTTATAAAAAATCGTTACCTTCTATCTGTCCGGACAGTTTCCCGAGCTCTTCTTCTATGAAGTCAGTCTCTTTCTTAAAGGTTGAATAGACAGCCGTGTTGTATTCTCTCCGGAGAAGCGCTATCTCAGTTTCAATTTCATCCAGGCCGCTCGCAATTCCGTTTTCTTCGAGGGGCGCTTTCCCCTTATAGATAGGGCATAATCGCCTCTTTCAGGCCTTTACAGTCCACTGTCCCCTCCGTATGTTTTAGAGATCTCCCTATGCAGGTTTTTTAATGCATAATGCACCCTTCCGATAGCGGTATTGACGGGGCACTTGAGAATTCCTGCAATCTCTTTAAAGGAGAGCCCTGAATGTTCTCTCATCATAAGGGCCTGCCGCTGGGGGAACGGGAGGCGGCCGATTGCATTCCCTAAGCTCTCTGCCAGCTCTTTCCTTTCTGCAAGTCTGTCAGGGCCGGGTTCCTTATCGGGAATTGTGTCTTTGAGGCTTCCTCCGGATTCGCAGGAAAGCTCAGCATCAAGGGAGGTGTTTTTTCGCAGTCTCCATTTAAATACTCCTCTATAAGCTCATCGTCAGTCCTGTCCAATTTACCCTTTCAATAAGTTAAACGCATGAAAGCCGAAGATATTGTGCTGGTAGTCGCAGGCTTTAGCCTGCGTTAACTTGTCATTGGTTTCGCGGCCCCTTGAACTGTATAATTCTCCTTATAAAAATCAGTGCCAGCAAAAAGAGGGCAAGATACATCAGGATTTTGCTGCCCCTGCTTGGCCCGTGAAGAATAACGGGCCACAGGGAAAAGACGGAGAGTATAATAATTACCTCTTCTATTACGGCAATAACCCTTTCCCTTTTCATCCCTTTAATACTATCAATGTTTTCTCTTTAAGACAAGGGGTTTAGATGGTATAATTCAAGCCATGGTCAGGGTTAGATTTGCTCCTTCTCCAACCGGGTTTCTTCATATTGGCGGGGCGCGCACAGCGCTCTTTAACTGGCTGTTTGCAAGAAAGCAGAAGGGTTCGTTTATCCTGCGGATAGAAGATACCGATGAGGTCCGCTCTACAGAAGAGTCGGTGGATGCTATTCTAAGAGAGCTTGCCTGGCTTGGTGTCGGCTGGGATGAGGGGCCCCTGAAGGGAGGGGAGTTCAAGCCATATTTTCAGATGCAAAGAGTCCCCATCTACAGGAAATATGCACAGGCGCTTCTCGATGGTGGAAAAGCCTACCACTGCTATTGTTCGACCGATGAGCTTAGCAGAATGAGAAAAGAGGCACTCTCAAAAGGAAAGCCGCCGCGTTATGATGGGCGGTGCCGTTCGCTTTCAGAGGAAGAGAGGCAGAGGCTGGAGAAAGAAGGCAGACCCAGTGTTTTGCGGGCGAGGACTCCGGACGAGGGGACGACAGACTTTGTTGACTTAATAAGAGGTAAGGTGGAGTTTCAAAACGCACTGCTTGGGGACTTTGTAATTATGAAATCAAACGGGACGCCTGCCTTTAATTTCGCCAATGTGGTCGATGACTACTTGATGAAGATTACGCATGTCATCAGGGGCGATGAGCATCTTTCCAATACCCCGCGCCAGATTATTTTGTATAAACTGCTGGGTTTCGAGATGCCTGCCTTTGCGCACATTCCTATGATACTAAACAGGAAAGGGGGGAAGCTCAGCAAGAGGGACGGGGCAGTCTCGCTTGGCTGGTATCAGGAGGAAGGTTATCTTGCCCCTGCCCTGGTTAACTATCTTGCCCTCCTTGGCTGGGGGACAGAGGATTCTCAGCAGGTCTTTGAAACGACAGGCGAGATGATAGAGAAGTTTTCCCTCCAGAGGGTTGGAAAGAGCCCTGCTGTCTTTGACATAAATAAGCTCAACTGGCTCAATGGTATCTTTATCAGAAAACTTGATGAGGCGCAGTTTGTTGAGCTTGCCCTGCCATATCTGGAGAGAGCAGGTCTCATAAGGGCCGGAGAGGATATGCAAAGGGTGAGGAGAATAATACTGCTTGAGCAGGAGCGGCTGAAGACCCTGTCAGAGATTGCAGGTCTTACTGATTACTTTTTTAAGGATGAGATTGATTTTGACGAGCCTGCAAAGAAGGTACTTGCTAAAGAAGGTGTCTTAGATGTCTTAAAAAGGTTTAGCGAGAGTCTCCGCGGGCTTGAGGAGTTTAATCTTAGCTCAATCGAGAATATGACAAGGGGGCTCATTGATGAGCTTGGCATGAAGGGCAGGGAGCTGATGCAGCCTGTCCGGGCGGCCGTAACAGGCCGAACCGCCACCCCCGGACTTTTCGATGTGCTCTTTCTTCTCGGAAAAGAGAGGGTCTTGCACAGACTTGATGACTGTTTACGAACTCCTGCCTAACGTGTGCTTCACGGGTGCGGCTTTAGCCCGTCCCGTGCGGGCGATGGTAAGGCTCTCGTGATTTGATGTCGCATTCTGACAAAACGGACATAGCCCATTATCGCAACCCCGATGGAGACTGGCACAAGGAGATATCCTAAGACTCGAAGGTACGCGCCCGGTCCAAAGAGTTTAACCAGCGTAATGCCGGATGCGAGAAGCATCATTGCCGTTCGCAGGTACGCAAGGATTGTGCGCTCGTTTGCCAAAGACGTTCTGTCCTGTGCCAGACAGTCGCGCACGCTGCTATTTTCCGTTTCCTTTTTCATCACTGATGTTTAGAACACAAAATTCAGCGGCTTTTGGAGCGGCTTTAGCCGCGGAAAAGTCCGCTGGATTGCTTTGTTAGATGTTTTTTTAAATCCAGGTGCTTCACAGCAACAAGTCTATGTCCTATCATATCTACAGCAATTCCGGCTTGCTCCAAAACAATATAACCAATTAAAGGTTCATATGATCCATCCACCGGCGCCATATCTACAAATACTACATCCATATTAATCCTTCTAAATCCTTCAAGCTGAATGGTAAGCGGACCACATATTTCAACATCCACCTCATGCTGATCTGCTAATTGGACCTTTTCTCTTTCAGTAGTGAGAAATTTACCTAAATCTTGCTTCCATGCCTTTGGTAAAGTAAGCAATGTAGCTCCTGTGTCGACTAAAGCATCAAATGTACGTACCTTCGATTCATCCAAAGCATTTTTTACGGTAACCTTTGCAACTATTCTACCCATTTTTACCCCCATTTGTTTATGCAGAGCTTCTCTAACATCTCACTCATATCTAAATTATATCACCATGAAGACAAAATATCTATACAATTTCATATTTTTTCCTTTGTCTTTTGTGAGGCGCGGCATACTCCCCATGAGGAGGCGATGCCGATTGCCGAGCCAACCAGGATATCAGACGGGAAGTGCATTCCGCAATAGACCCTTGAGATTGCGCACAGCGCCCCGCACAGAAATAAGGGCAGCGCCCATTTTTTGTATCTGAGCCATAAAAACGTCACCGCACCAAGGGACATCTGCGAATGTCCGGAGGGAAATGAACCACTATATGGGACCCCTCCACCGACAACACGGACAAGCTCCCCTAACTCTTCTGACGGGCGGGGGCGGGCTGTTATCTCCTTCAGGAAATAAACAATCGTTCCTCCTGCAATTAAACAGACTAGGGCAGTGAGAATATCTTTCCTGCGGGTCTGCCTATCTTTGGCGAGGATAAGCAGAACCACTACTGGGATGACAATATAGAAACTGCCGGCTAAATTGAAAACCCCGCAAATTGCGTCCAGTACCGGGTTGGACGCCCCGTTTGCAAACAGGAGCAAATCTCTATCTATCCGGGCTAGGGTCTTTAGCATTTCACTGAGCACTTACATTTTTTGACAGGTGCAGCCTTTTCTTTATCCTGCCGCTGAGGTTGTCGAGGGTGATGTAGACCGCAGGCGTAATTATCAGGGTGACTATGCTTCCGAATAAGAGCCCTCCTGCCAGCGCGAGGGCAAGAGGCCTGCGCATCTCTGCCCCTGAGCCTCCCATAAATATCATAGGGGTAACCCCTAAGATAGTGGTGCAGGTGGTCATCAGAATTGGGCGGAACCTGACTTCGGTCGCCTTGAGCATTGCTTCCCTTTTCTCCATCCCTTCCTTTCTTAGTCTGTTTGTATAATCG